>JAZUKB010000070.1:0-30070 GCA_045643085.1 Candidatus Cryptobacteroides sp. | reverse complement strand
GGAAATTCCCGATCCTCTGCGGAGGCACGGGACTGTACATCAATGCAGTCGCCCGGGACTACGATTTCCATTCGAATATCCCTCTCAGCGAGAGGCGTCCTGGCGGAGTCGGGATGCAGGAATTTCAGCAGAGTGGGGATTGGACTGCCGGTGACTTTTCCCCTGATTCTCAGGAAACGGCAGTCCAACCCCACTCTGCTGAAATTCCTGCATCCCGACTCCGCCAGGACGCCTCTCGCTGAGAGGGATATTCGAGTGGAAATCGTAGTCCCGGGCGACTGCATTGATGTACAGTCCCGTGCCTCCGCAGAGGATCGGGAATTTCCCCCGCGATCTGATGTCCGACACAGCGGATTCGAAATCCTCTTTGAACCGGAAAACGTTATACTGGCTGCCCGCATCGGCGATATCGATCAGATGATAAGGGATTTCACCGTATTCGTCAAGGTCCTTGCCCGTGCCTATGTCCATACCGCGATATACCTGACGGGAATCGGCGGAGATTATCTCACAGAAAGGCTCCCCTCCTCCGTGCAGGGCGGAAAGTTCGCGTGACAGTCCTACAGCATACTTGGTCTTCCCGGATGCTGTCGGTCCGAGCACGCAGACCATATCGAGAGTTGACGAGGATATCCGTCCGTACAGACCGGGAACATCAATGATTTCCGGAGCCGGGAGTTCTGAGATTATGGATTTTGTGACAGGCATACGGGTGTCAGCCACGCTCGAGTTCGCGGCGGATATCTTTCTCTTTTATGGATTCACGCTTGTCGAACTCTCTTTTCCCTTTCGCAAGGGCGATGACAAGCTTGGCGTAACCTTCATCCGAGATGAACAGCTTGACCGGGATGATGGTAAGTCCCTTTGTCTTGTTCTGCTGGAACAGATGTCTCAGTTCCTTCTTGGTCAGAAGCAGTTTCCTATCCCTCAATGGCTCGTGCGCACCCCACCTGGAAGCCCAGAAATACGTGGCCACATTCATCCCCTTCACATAGAGGTCCCCTCCGGCGAAGTAGCAATACGCGTCCTGGAGTGAAACCTTTCCCGCACGTATGGACTTGATCTCCGTTCCGACCAGAACGATGCCGGCCGTATAGGTCTCGAGAAATTCGTAATCGAAACCGGCCCTCTTGTTCTTTATCTCTATTTTCTTGTTCCCTTTCACGGAGGCAAAGATATCAATTATTTGTTTCTCTGATGACCGAACGAACGGCGGTCACCTTCCTGCTCCTTCCAATATGCAGCATCAAAGGTATCGGGGTGAATATATTCCCCTTCGCGGTCGATTACGAAGGACAGATAAGTAATCTTGCATCCCTGATCCAGAAACATTTTCTCATAGAAAGTCTGCACCTCGTACACCTCCGGTTCTATCTCCACCCCCACCGTTCCGGTTTCCCCTCTTACGATGCCGAGGGGGGCACGATTCCGGAAGCTTGTGCCGGTCACGGAACCATAAAGGTCTGTGGTACAGGCGAGTATTTTCAATCCGTTGGCCTCACAAACAGCCTTGGTGTATTCATGCAGAAACCGCGAATCCGTCTTTAGATGAACAATCCCGCCCGGTTTCAAGAAGGATCGGTACCTTTCAAGGAAAAGTGGCGAAGTCAGACGGGAGTTCTCACTCTTCATCTGCGGGTCAGAGAACGTGAGCCAGATCTCCGAAACCTCCCCCGGAGCAAAGAATGCAGTGATGAACTCTATCCTTGTGCGCAGGAATGCGACATTCGGCATCCCGTTTTCTGTCGCCCATTTGGCTCCTTTCCACAGCCGTGCTCCCTTGATGTCCACTCCGATGTAGTTCCTGTCGGGATTCCTTGATGCCAAGTCTATTGTGTACTCCCCTTTCCCACAGCCGAGCTCCACGACGATATCTCCTTCCGACGGAAAGACCGTACCGTTCCAATGCCCCTTTACACTATGGTCCCGGAGATTGAAATACCCGTCTGTCAGCAGTTCCGCGGAGGAAGGTTGGATCAGACAGGAGAAAGTCTCATTCTCCGCGAATTTTCTCAACTTATCGTGACCCATTTCTCTTGCATACTATTCCAAGGCCTCTCAGTCCATCTTCGGCCGGAAATGCCTCGACATTGAGTTTCCACATTCCCGGTTCCTTCGGGACGATTCCTGAGCGATATTTCTGACAGCTTTCACCAGACCTGGATCCCTTCATATAGACCGTTTCAGAGAAACCGTCTCCCGATGGGGACACCCAGGAAACCTTCAACCGTATTTGAGGATATTCGGTCCTTATCCGGACGGAGCTCCTGTCTATCCGAGTATAAAAGGAAACGTCATAACTTGCCAGTGGATCCGACAGATCCAAGTCATAGGAATATACACCGTTCACGGCATCCGAGACTTTTATGAATTCCTCATAGGAGACCGGCTGAGAACAGGAAATTGCCAACAGTGACGCGACTGCGAGCAGACTAAGCCTTATTTTCACTCTTGTCGCCACGCTGATGGTTCTTTCCTTTTCTGCCCCTGCCGTGGGATTTCCTGCGCTTAGGGGCGTCGAATCTCGAAATGCTGTCATCACCGACCGCCGTTATGAATTCCGGAGCCTCAGGTTCCGGTTCCACGCGCAGGGATTCCGGCTTTATGCCGTTGCGGTTCATCTTTATGATTTCCCTCACCTCCGATGCATCAAGAGGATAAAGGTCCGCATCGGATGTCTTGTCGTATGAGAAATACATTATCTCCCTGAGAATATCCGTCTTGCGCAGGTACGCCAGGCCGTCTTCGAATTCCAACGGCTCGCTGACTCTCGGGATGCGGCTCTGGGCATCCAGATATGTCGCAACCTCGTAGTTGAGACAGCACTTGAGCTTGCCGCACTGCCCTGCAAGTTTCTGAGGATTGAGGGAAAGGTCCTGGCAACGTGCCGCGGATGTGGATATGCTCTGGAATGACGTGATATAATTGGCACAGCACAGTTCCCGGCCGCAGATTCCGAGTCCTCCGATAAGCCCGGCTTCCTGGCGTGCGCCTATCTGCTTCATCTCTATTCTTATTCTAAATTCCTCGGCGAACACCTTGATCAGCTGCCTGAAATCCACTCTTCCGTCCGCGATATAATAGAAAATGGCCTTGGTCCCGTCACCTTGGAACTCTACGTCACCTATCTTCATTTCCAATCCCATTTCGGCTGATATCCTGCGGGCCTTGATCATAGTCTCCTGTTCCCTGGCTATCGCCTCCTGCCATTTCTCAATGTCCTGCTGACGTGCCTTGCGGAGAATTTTTCTGAATTCGGTTGTCTGCGGATCGATGCCCTTGCACTTCATCTGTCGCCCGACGATAGGACCTGACAAGGTAATGATACCTAGATCGTGACCGTTAGCGGCCTCTACGATGACCATATCCCCGACCTTCACTTTCTGGGCTGAGGCGTTTTCATATATACCTTTGCGGGTGTTCTTGAACCTGACTTCAAAAAGGTTGGCAAAGGTGCCGTCATCAGCCCCATCCAGCCAGTTGTGCTCGCCAAGCTTGCAGCATCCCTCACGATAAGTGCACACAGTTTCCTGTGTCTCGTTGTCACGGGTCACCACGCATCCGCGGCTGCAGTCATAGTTTATGGATTCTTTCATATCTGCAAATATAGTCTGTCCGCCATATCGGTGAACAGAGTTTTAAGGTTCACGTTTCGTTCTATCAGTTTCCTGCTGCCATCGATTATTCCGGAAGCGGCACGCGGAAACGTTTTTTTAGGACACTTGACCGCCCACTCTCTGACTTTGGATGAAATGGCACTTTCGACGGCAAGTTCCGACACTCCCTGTTGTATAAGAAACATTGTCCTGAAAGCGTCCGTTGCGTACCTGCAGAACAATTTTGCGCTCTCCCTGGAAGGAAGGGCGGCAATCCTTTCGGACGTTTCGAGAGTTCCGAGCAGGTCCCTGGACAGGATACAATCCATCAGGTCACACAGAAGACCCTGCTCCGGAGCGAGCTCCCGAGGAGATCCCATACCGTAATCGGGAATGACCCTGAAACACTGACACCTCGACTTTATGGTAGTCAGCACATTCTCCGGGGCGTGTGTTATCATAACAAACTCCGTCATCTCCGGAGGTTCCTCTATGAGTTTGAGCAACCTGTTGGCGGCCTCCTTGTTCATTTTTTCCGGAAGATATATCACCACGGCGCGATATCCCCCTTCCAGGGAACTCAAGCTAAGACATTCTATGATTTCCTTCGACTCGGCGACGGCAATGATGGCAGACTTGCCCTCTATCTCAAGGGCAGCGGAAAGCTCTTCTTCAGTGAAAAGCGGATTCGTCCGCGCAAGCTCCCGGAACTTGGGAAGAAAGGCAAGTGAGGTCCCGGAATTGACCGGGAACACGAAATGCACGTCCGGATGTATGAGCTTTTCGAACTTATTGCAGGTCGGACAGACTCCGCAGGAATCGGATTCCCTGTGGTCCAGGCAGAAAAGATACTGCAGGAACGCCATCGCGACGGCAAATCCGCCTCCGCCGTCATCCTCATTGAGAAGAATGGCGTGAGGCACCCTGCCGGAATCCACCATCCCGGCAAGAGCCCTGCATACCTGCTCGTTCGAACGTATCTGCGAAAATTTCACTGTTCCCTGAAAATATTATATTCCGCCAATTGTATCAAAAATTCCTTGGCTCTGGAATCCGGCAGCGGAGAAAGGGCAGCCACAGCCCTTTCCACGTGCTCTTTCAATCTTTTTGCAGCATATTCCAAGCCGCCACCATTCCTGACATACTCGGATATTTCTTCCAGATATTCAGGATTGGAATGGATTCTTGTCACTTTCTGCCGTATCTCTTTCTCCCTCGGAGAATTCATCATCGCTCCGATAAGCGGAAGGGTTATCTTCTGCTCCCGCAGGTCAATCCCCACAGGCTTGCCTACTTTCGTGTCCCCGACATAGTCCAGAATATCATCCTTTATCTGAAATGCTATCCCGAGGGACTTCGCATAGTTCCTGGCTATTTCCTTATACTCGTCACAAGCCTCTGAAGAAACAGCCCCTGCCAAAAGGGACGCTTCAAAGAGAGAAGCCGTCTTCGAGTAGATTATCCGATAGTACTCCTCCTCCGTAGTATCTCCGCTGGACGCCTTCTGCAGCTGCAGCATCTCCCCTTCGGCAAGGTCGGCCAATGTCTTTGAAAAATAACTGACCACCTCTTCGTAATGGTCTGTATCAAGGACAACCCTGACCGCTCTGGCTAACCAGAAATCTCCGACAAGGACTGCCGCATTGGGCCCGAGACGGGAACTTACCGTCGGCACTCCGCGACGCTCGGCACTTTCATCCGCCACGTCATCGTGCATCAGCGTAGCATTGTGCAGTATTTCGGATGCAACCGCATATTTTATACTGTCCTCCGTCAGAATACCGCAGGCACGCGCGATAAGCAGTGTAAGCATAGGACGCAACATCTTCCCTCCGTGGGAAAGCACTTCTTCATTTACGTCCGAAAGAAGTTCGACATCAGTCTGTAGAGATGACCTTATCATCTCCTGCGTCCTTGTCCAATCAGAACCAAGGTATTCTATTATCGCTTCTTTGCTCACAGTTGGGCTTCAAGTTCTTCAAATGTTTCCGGAAACGAGATGCGGGACATTGTCACCTCATCCAGCATTTTGGCCTTTACATAGTGGTCAAGAAGCGCCTTGAGCGGATCATAGAACCTCTCGAAGTTGTAAACGAGTATCCTGCCCGGGTATCTGTTCAGCTTCAGCAGGGTGAATGTCTCCATCAACTCTTCAAGCGTACCTATTCCGCCCGGAAGCGCTATCGCAAGGCTGGTTCCTTCCCTCATCGCTTCCTTCCTCTCTGCCATAGTGTCAGTCCACACGGCTTCGTCAAGATTCGGATAAACCACGTCTGCCATAAAACGGGGAATGATGCCCCTGTGCCTTCCTCCGAACTCGACGACTGCATCTGACACGACGCCCATCGTACCCTTCACAGTTCCTCCCGAAACTATCGTGTATCCTCGCAAACAAGCTGCACGTACCACTTCACGCGCAGCTTGGTTGTATTTAGGGTCTATTTCATAACTGGCGGAGCAAAATATCACCGCCCTTTTTTCACTCATATTCTGTCTAAAAGAAAATTCCCGCCTGTATCACAAGCCCGTTGAAACTTCCGATGTCGTGTATGTTCCGAGTTTTGGCCTGCCCGACATAGTCATCAAAATCTGAAGTCTCAAAATTCCAATAATACTTGAACGTCACCTGGACGTGATCGAACAAGCGCACACCTGCACCGACGCCGAGCCCGTATTCAAACTTGCTCTTGACTTTGTCCATATCGATGCTCTTCATATTGTCCCGGCCTTCCATACGGCCGTTCAAAGCATAACCGATGAAAGGCTCCGCAAAGGCATAGGCCCTCACAATGTCAAACAATCCGAGGCCCCACTGGACCTGTACGGGAAGCTCCAGATATCCGAGGTTTGCCTTGACATCCAGGATGTTTGTACTCTTGACGCTATATATCAGCTGAGGCTGAAGCGCAAATCCAAGGATCAAGGGTTGATTGTACGCAATGCCCGCTGTGAATCCGGACGCCCTGCTGAAAGAGACATCCTTCAACGGAATATTGGAGGATGTAAATCCCCCAACTATCCCAAACCTGCCCTTGGCACCGGCATCCATCGAAGATGCCGTCAGAAGCAATAGCGAAACGATTATGGCAACCCCTGCCCTTTTCATTTTGATATCAGCTACAGCAGACTGTCAATCTTCGCAGCGATTTCCTGCTTGGAGACAACGCCCACGGTCCTGTCAACCACCTGTCCGTTCTTGAAGAAAAGAAGGGTCGGGATATTGCGGATACCGTACTGCACGGCTATCTCCTCACAGTCATCGATATTGCACTTGGCTACGACGGCACGTCCGTCATACTCCGTTGCAATTTCATCCACTGTTGGCCCCAGGACGCGGCAAGGGCCGCACCAGGTTGCCCAGAAATCGACAAGCACCGGCTGTGATGAAGCCAGTATGTCGGAAATATTGTTTGATGTTATTACCTGTTCCATAGCAACAAAATTAATAAAATGTTTCAATATTCCAGACGAAGGCTCTCAATCCGAGATCAGGGGCAGCTTCGTCCGTTGCTTTCAGTTTGGAAAGAATCTCTCCGACCTTTCCATCCTCAACGGCGGCAAGAATCGCGTGATTCATCTCCGGCCAGGCGTGATTCCCCATATGGGGCGTACTGCCGGGGCCACCGGTTCCCTGAACTTCCTGCCAGCGGGTGAACCCCATCTGGCCGAAAGATGCAAGGACTTCGGCTATCTCTTCGTTGTACGCCTGGTTGTAACTTATGAATATAGCTTTCATATCTTCTTGGTTTTTTTCTCGCGGGTCGCGAAAATACAATAAATCGTAGGGATGAGCACGAGCGTAATCAACGTAGATATCGTAAGTCCCCAGCACACGGTAGTACCCAGAGGCTTCCACATCTCAGACCCTTCTCCCGTTCCGATAGCCATAGGCAACATACCGAGGACCGTAGTAAGAGTGGTCATAAGGATAGGACGGAGACGACTCTTGGCTGCCGTAACCGAAGCCTCCATCGGATTCATTCCCCTCTCACGGCAAAGAATCGTGTAGTCTATGAGCACGATACCGTTCTTCACAACGATACCGAGCAGGATTATGATTCCTATCATACCCATCACACCGAGGGCCGTTCCAGATGTCCAGAGTCCCAGGAACACACCGACAAGTGCGAACGGTACGGAGAACATTATCACGAACGGAGCCATAAACGATTCGAACTGTGACGCCATCACCATATAGACCAGAATAATGATCAATATCATAAGCGTTATGAGGTCCTTGAACATATCCTGCTGGTCCTCATAGTCTCCGGCGATGACTACCGAAAGTTCGGAAGGAACCGTCATCTCGTCAAGGGAAGCCTCCGCATATTTGACAGCCTCGCTCAACGCAGCGCCCTTGGCAACCACACCGCTGACAGTGATCAATCTCTCCCTGTCCTTCCTCTGAATCGTAGGAGGTACCTCTGTCTCCACGATGGTGGCAATGTCCTTTATCCTGACGGCATTGCCTGTAGGACTGTAGATGAGGATATTCTCCATATCCTGGCGGCTTGTCCTGAACTCCGGAGCATACCTCACGCGGATGTCATATTCCTCGCCGTCCTCCCTGTAGAGGGATGCTACGGAACCGCTCATCGCAGCACTGAAAGCAGAACCGGCGGTAACGGAGTTCAGTCCGTTCAGAGCAAGTTTCGTCCTGTCGAAGACAAGCTGGAACTCAGGAGTATATTCATCACGGCTGAGGTTGACCTGAGTGAAGATTGAAGATGCCTCGCGCAGCTTGGCCTGCAGTTCCTTGGCAACGGCGTCCGTCTGATTGAAATCGTAACCATAGATTTCAACGTCAACCGTCGAGGCGCCTCCCATCATCATTCCTCCTTCCTGGACATTGGCCTTCTTTATCTCCGGATAAGTGCCCAGAATTTCGCGTACCACTCCGGCAATGTCCGAAGTGCTGCGTTCCCTGTCCTCGCTGCTGCCGACATTGATGTTCATCGACCCGATATGGGATCCGTTGCTTCGCATACTTGCAAAGGCATTGTCAGCATCCGCCTGACCGAAATTGTAGCTGGCCACACGTATTTCAGGAACGGCATTGACGATATCTCTATAGATATTGCCCATAACCGCACCCGTAATCTCCTGGTTGGTCCCGACTGGAAGCTCAACGGAAACGGTAAGACGTCCGTCATCACCGTGAGGGAAAAACTCGGTCTTGAGCGTAGGTCCGATGGCGGCTATCACCACTACAAAAATGCCAAGTGCACCGAATACGACAGTCTTCCTGTGCGTAACCGCCCAGTTGATAAGTCTTGCATATCCTGCTGATATCCTGTCAAGGAAGGCGTTGATACGTCCGAATACCGCTGTGTAGAGCTTTCCTGTCTTCGGCTTGGCCGAGAGGAACTTCGAACAGAGCATAGGGACAAGCGTCAGGGCAGCCGTAGTGGAAACAATCATAATGAGGCTCACAATCCATCCCAACTGCTTGAACATTATTCCGGCCATTCCGCTGATCATCGTAAGCGGCAGGAACACGCAGAGCATCGTGAGAGTGGATGCTATCACGGAAATACCCACCTCTGACGTAGCCAGCACAGCTGCTTCCGCAGGTTTCTCCCCTCGCTCAAGATGCGTCGAGACATTCTCCAGCACCACTATGGCATCATCCACCACCATTCCTATCGCAATGGAGAGCGCGGACATCGATATGATATTCAGCGTATTGCCGGTGGCGAACAGATATACCAGGGATGCAAGCAGCGCTATCGGAATCGAGAGCACGATAATAAAGGTCGCTCTCCAGCGCCCGAGGAACACGAACACCACAAGCATCACGACAATGAATGTGATGAGGATTGTCTCCTTGAGGGTGTTTATCGTATTGATGATGTTCTCCGACGAATCGATTACCGTGGTTATCTCTATGTCGGAAGGAAGATTCTCCTCGATGTCGACGAGTTTCTTCTTCACGTCCCTGATGACGTTGACGGTATTCGATCCCGTCTGCTTCTGGATAGTGATCTGAGCGGAACGGACACCGTTGGTGAACGCCTCCTGCTCCTTCTCCTGACGGCCGTCACGCAAAGTCGCCACGTCCTTCAGGTAAACCACCCTGCCGTTGTATGTTCCGAGCACGATGTCAAGCAGTTCGCTAGGGTCGTTGAACTCACTCTCAACCCTGAGGGAATAGGTGTCGGAACCGATATCTATGCTTCCAGAAGGGATGTTCCTGTTCTCCCCTGCAATGACAGAGGAAATGGTACTTATGGAAAGACCGTAAGCCTGCAACTTGTTCGGGTCGCAATAGACCTGTATCTCTCTGGTTGGCGCTCCGGATACCGAAACGGTACCGACGCCCGGAATCCTGGCCAGAGGAGTCGTAAGCTTGTCGTCAAGTATCTTTTCAAGTCCGGGGAGGCTCTCGTCCGCTGTCGCGGAGAGAATCATTATCGGCATATCATCCGCGCTGAACTTGAAGATGGTCGGAAGTGATGCTCCGTCAGGGAGCATCGTACTCACCATATCCAACTTGTCCCGGACATTGTTCGTAGCCTCCTCGATATCAGTTCCATATTCAAACTGAAGGGTCAGTATCGAAATGTTTTCCTTCGACTGTGATGACAATTCCTTGAGATTCTCCACACTGTTGAGGGAGTTCTCAAGCAACTTCGTAAGATTCTGCTCTATATCCGATGCATTGGTACCCGGATATGACGACATCACCATAATGACGTTCGCATCGAAATCCGGGAACTGCGCAATCGATGTCTTCATCAGGGAAAAGATACCGAAGACCATGAAGGCAATGAAAACCAATGCCGTGGTCACCGGATTCTTTACCGCAGTTCTGTATATGCTCATATTATATCACCTCCACTGTTGAGCCGTCCTTCAGGGCGGTCTGTCCGTTCACTACTATTCTTTCCCCGTCCTTGAGTCCGGAAAGCACCTCATACTTTGATTCGAAATGTTTGCCGAGGACGATGATCCTGCTGCTCACGGTTCCGTCATTGTTGAGCACGAACACGGATTTCTGTCCGGATCCCTGCTGCTTGATGACAGCCTTGTCGGGAACGACGATGCTGCGGTTGACTCCGAAGGTCACCCTTACCCTGGCGAACATTCCCGGGCGGAGCACATTGTCCGAATTAGGTACAATCACCTCCACGTTGAACGTATGGGTCGAAGCATCTATCGTAGGGTGCAGCCTGTTGACGGTACCCTCAAACACCCTTCCCGGAATGGCGTCCACTTCAATCTTTATCTTGTCACCCTCATTCACCTTTGTATAGTCGGATTCGGAAATGCCCACATATAGCTTGACCGGAGAAATCTGCTGGACAACGTATATCGGGGATGCCATCGCATACATATCACCGGCATCATAATTCCTGGCGGTGACCACACCGTTGAGTGGAGAGCGGAGGACCGTATTCTCCAGAAGGTTGTCATAAGTTGTCCTGCTGACATTGTATCCCAGTTCGGCAGCCTCATAATCGGAAGCCGAGATTCCGCCCTGCAGATAAAGTTCCTTGAGACGAGCAAGCTCTGTGGAATCATTTGTAAGCTTGAGTCTGGTCTGGATAAGGTTGGATTTGTCCATTTCGGCCAGTATCTGGCCTTTCTTTACGAAATCTCCCACCTCTACATATATCTTCGAAATACGGTTGCCGCTCTGAGGAACAACATTGTTGACTACGAAAGCCTGTATTGTGGATGAATATATCTCATCCTGTGGTACATCCTGAAGATTGACCTCCTGTACCCTGACCTTTGAAATCTTCTCCTGCATCTGCGCGCCGACTGTTCCCTTGTTTCCGGAGCCCCCGCAGGAGCATACCGTTGTCAGAGCTGCGGCAATCAAAACTGTTTTGATAATTCTATTCATATCTGTGTTCTTTTTTTATTCCTGAAAATCCTTTCCGAGAGTTTGCTCAAGATTCGTCTTGGCAATCATAAACTCGTAAACTGTCTGGCACATTGAAAGCTGGGCCTGAGTGAGCGCCAGCTGGGCGTCATTGAGGTCCGTAAGCGTACTGCGACCTATGCTGTATGACTTGGATGCGATACCGTATGCCTTCTGAGCCGTCTCGACAGCATCCTCGGCTGCGGAATAGCTCTTCATCTGCGTCTCCATCTGGTTGAGGTACTGACGTATCGCTATCTTCAACTGCCTCTCGGCATCCTTCGTCTGCAACTGCAGTTCGTCGTACTGAACCTTGGCCTGCTTGACGTTGGCATTGCGCTTTCCTCCCGAGAAAATAGGGATGGACAGGCTGAGGCCTACGAAAGAATAAGGAGACCAGTTATATTCGCTGAACTTGAAGTCATTCGTCATAGCATTCATACTATATGAGAACGACAGGGCGAGTGAAGGCAGATATGCCTCCTGCTGCAATTTGATGGCATTCGCCAGCTCTTCCGCCTGGATGGCAAGCTGACGCAGAGACGAGTTGTTCTCCGGAGTGGCGTCATCGTTCTCGTGGATGGCACGGAACATCTCGGAGGAATAGTCATCAAGGCTGCCCACAACGTCGATGTCGGTATCGAGGTCAAGCCCGATGACTGCCTTGAGCTGCCAAAGCGACAGCACCACCGCACTCGCAGCATCGTTCATGGCAGGAATTGCATTTGACACCGCAGACTTGGCTCTGGTGTAGTCCAGTTCGGAAGCCTTCTGTACATTGTATCTCATCTCCGTGATACGGAAACTCTCAACCGCATTGGAATAGACCTGCTCATATACTTCAAGCGCCTGCTTGGCAAGGAGAGTCGCAAAATAGACGGACTTCACCTGTGATACCATATCGAGGCGGGACCCGCGGGCCTTTTCGACAGCCAGCTCCACGTCCTGTCCGGAAATCTTGATACTCCTCCAGAGCTGGGCGTTGATGATAGGCATTGCGGCTGAAACGCCTGCGGAGAACGTGTTCCAGCGGCCGACCTCGATACCACCGCCCGGAGTCGGGCCACCCACACCTTCAGAAGCGCCCGGAATGTCATCTCCACCCATTGCTCCGCCGGTTAGGGACCCCATATCGAAGTCCATATACATCACTTGTTTCTTGATGGTTCTCTGATAATTGGCGCTAGCATCTATCTGAGGAAAAAGAGATGCGTAAGTACCTTTCAACGCATAATCGGACCTCAGAATCTCACGATCCGCCACCTGCACCGAAACATTCTCGCTCAATGCAATCTTCAGCGCATCCTCAAGGGTCAGATACAGCGTACTGTCCGGGGAATCGGACTGCATCTGTGCGGACATCCCCAGGGAAGAGCACAGAGCCATAACAATAATCACTAATCTTTTCATCTACTAACCTTATATTTGTTAAGCGTCACTGACGCTGCAAAAACCATTCCGCCTACTTTCTCCCGTTTGCTACGGCGGGGATTTTCTTTACAAAACTGTAAACCAGTATCCCGATACCGGCAACAACGAAAGGGATTGAAAGGCGCTGGCCCATATTGAGGAGCATCCCCTCCTCAAAGGCAACCTGCGGTTCCTTGATGAACTCGATAAGGAACCTCATACCGAAACATCCGACAAGGAACAGTCCGAAGAAAAAGCCGCGGTAAGTCTTTCCGAGCCTTTTCTTGTACAGGCACAGCATCACCACTCCAAGTATCAGATACGAAAATGCCTCGTACAGCTGTGTAGGATGTTTCGGTTCCGTCTCGCCGCGCAGGTCGAATATGAACCCCCAGGGCAGCGTTGTCACATCACCGTATATCTCGGAATTGAAAAGGTTGCCGAGCCTGATGAAGAAGGCGGCAAACGCCACTGCTATGCAGAGATGGTCCATTATCCAGAGGAAATCAAAGTTGTTCTTCCTGCCGTAATGATGTGAGAACCATATCATACCGAGTATCAGAGCTATCGCCCCGCCGTGACTTGCAAGGCCTCCCTTCCAGGGTTGGAATATCTCCAGGAAGCCTTTCCAGGAACCGAGATAATAGCCTGGCTCATAGAAAAGGCAGTGCCCCAGACGTGAACCCACTATCGTTGCAATGAGCAGTGTATAAAGCAGAGGGTCCAGCAGGCTTTCCTTGATTCCTTCCCTGCGGAAAAACCACCTGAACAGATACCATCCAAGGATGAATCCACCGACAAATAAAAGTGAATACCATCTGATTCCCAATCTTCCGATATGGAAAAAGACCGGGTTGACACTCCAATGTACAAAAAGCAAGTCCAGCATATTTATTCGATTCTGTTGTCTTCAAGCAAATTCCCGAATTCCTCAAGGTCCCGGCATATCAGGTCGGGACGGATTCCGGATCTGTTCACGTCCGGCAGCGAAGTCTCGCCGCTCAGGACCAGCACGCTGAGAGCCCCGGCATTGATGCCGGAAGCGATGTCAGTGTACAGTCTGTCCCCCACTATCGCCATCTCCGATGCCTCCACGCCGAAATCGCGTGCGATGGCATATATCATCTGCGGATCCGGCTTGCCCAGGGTCACGTCCGGTTTCCTACCGGTTGCCGACTCTATGCAGGCACATATCGAGCCACAATCCACAAGGATGGTCGGCAGATCCGTCGGACAGACCCTGTCCGGGTTGGTCGCAATATACGGCAGTCCCTTTCCTATCCACCAGGAAGCCTTGCACAGCCTCTCGTAGGTGAGTGTCATATCGAACGATACCACAACAGCCTCCGGAGACTTCTCCTCCTGCACGAATCCGGCCGCCTCAAACTCGGATACCATACTAGGAGTCCCGAGCATATACATCTTCTTGACACCGGGCAGATTCGCCCTGATATACCCTATTGCCGCTTCTATGGTCGTATACATCCTGTCCATCCCGGCGGGGATGCCCATTCTGCACAACTTGTCGATATAGTCCTTCCGGCAACGGGACGGGTTGTTTGTCAGGAATGTATATGATATCCCCATCTCGTCCAGTTTGCCCAAGAACGGGAGGGTATATGGGAAAAGCGTGTCGCTCAAGTATATGGTTCCATCCATATCCAGAGCGACATGCTTGATCTGTGAAAGTCTTTTTCTAAGTCCTTCGTCCATTACTCGCGGACAGCTGCGATACCCGGAAGATCCTTGCCTTCGAGGGCTTCAAGCATGGCACCGCCACCTGTAGAAACATAACTTACCTTATCGGCATATCCCATCCTGGTAACAGCTGCAACGCTGTCGCCTCCACCCACGAGGGTATAAGCTCCGTTGGCGGTAGCCTCCGCAAGTATTCCGGCGATGCTGAGAGTTCCCTTCTCGAACGTAGGGAGCTCGAACACACCTACAGGACCGTTCCAGAGGACGGTCTTTGAGTCGAGAATCACCTTCTTCCAGCACTCTATTGATTCTGGGCCGGCATCCATTCCTTCCCAACCGTCAGGAATCTGGTCTGATGGCACGAGCTGTGTCTTGGCATCATTCGAGAACTCGTCCGCAACGAGTGTCTGTGCTGAGAGCCATATCTTGACTCCCTTCTCCGCAGCCTTGGCAACAATTTCCTGTGCCTGTGGGATAAGGTCATCCTCGTGGAGGGAGTTGCCGATCTTTCCGCCGGCAGCCTTGACGAAAGTATATCCCATTCCGCCTCCGATGATGAGGTTGTCCACCTTCTCGAGCATATTCTCGAGAACGGCAAGCTTGGATGATACCTTTGAACCCCCGATAATGGCAGTGAAAGGATGCTTGGCATTCTTGAGGACGTTGTCGATAGCCTTGATCTCACCTTCCATCAGATAGCCGAACATCTTGTCGTTAGGGAAATACTTGGCGATGAGAGCTGTTGAAGCGTGGGCCCTGTGTGCTGTTCCGAATGCATCGTTGATGTAGCAGTCAGCATATGAAGCAAGGTGCTTCACGAACTCCTTCTGGCTTTCCTTAACGGCTGCTTTGGCAGCTTTCTTCTCCTCGTCTGAGGCATCCTCTGCGAGTCCGCGTGGCTTGCCTTCCTCCTCCGCATAGAAACGGAGATTCTCAAGCATCAGGACTTCTCCCGGCTTGAGAGCGGCAGCCTGGGCGTCAGCCTTCTGGCAATCGTCGGCGAACTGTACGGGAGCTCCGAGCTTCTCTGAAACGTGACCAACGATATGCTTGAGGGAGAACTTCGCATCCACTCCCTTCGGACGTCCGAGATGGGACATTATGATGAGGGAGCCGCCACCGGCCAACACCTTCTTGAGTGTAGGGATAGCCGCACGGATGCGGGTATCGTCGGTGATTACGAAATTCTCGTCAAGAGGAACGTTGAAATCCACCCTGACTATGGCCTTTTTGCCACGGAAATCATAAGAGTCAATGTGCTGTTGCATAGTATTGTTGTTTGTTGAATATTCAAATCTTACAAATTTAGTAATTTTCTCTCTATTATCCCTATCTTTGTCGCGCTATGATTGAATATCCTTCTGCATCCTGGAAAGATTACGAACTGCTTGACAGCGGACGCGGTGAGAAGCTCGAACGCTTCGGATCGTACGTGCTTGCACGTCCGGAGCCTAAGGCATTGTGGGACAAATCAATGACAGACGCTGAATGGAACAGGATCTGCCATACCCGCTTCACTCCCGGAGCAGGATTCGGGAAAGCCGGGAAAGAGGACAGCGGTACGTGGAACCGCCTCAAAAAGATGGATGACCAGTGGTATATCCATTATCCGGGCGGGCAGGAAGGCCTCCGCTTCGACCTGAGGCTCGGCCTGACATCATTCAAGCACGTCGGAGTATTCCCGGAGCAAGCCCCAAACTGGGAGTTCATCTATCGCAAGACCAAAGAGCTGAAAGCAGCAAAAGTACTCAACCTTTTCGCCTATACCGGAGGTGCATCCCTGGCAGCAAGAGCCGCCGGGGCTGAGGTTACTCATCTGGATTCCGTAAGGCAGGTGGTGACCTGGGCCAGAGGGAATATGGAGCGCAGCCATATGGACGGCATCCATTGGGTGATAGAAGATGCTATGAAGTTCGCAAAGCGGGAAGCAAAAAGAGGCAACAAGTACCAGGGGATAATCCTTGACCCTCCTGCATACGGGCACGGGCCGGACGGTGAAAAATGGAAGTTGGACGAATGCCTTTTCGATATGCTCCGTAGCGTATCCTGCATACTCGAGCCGGAGCACAGCTTTATGGTCCTCAATCTATATTCCAACGGCTATTCCGCCGCACTCGGTGAAACGATTGTCAGACAGGCCATCGACACGTCGCACGGCGAGATACAAAGCGGAGAGCTTGCTCTGAATGACAAATTCGGCAAAGCTCTCCCGCTCAGTATATATGTAAGGCTGTCTCTCTAGACCGCCGCGTCGGAAACAAGTTTCTCAAGCACGCCGGACAATTGGCCGCCAAGCTCTCCGTCCCCGTGATTCTCCATAATCTTCGCCAGATAATAGATATAGCTTACGACGGTATCGAAATCATCCTTGGCGACATCATAGTATTCGAGATAGAAGTTGGCCGTGGCAAGGAGTCCGTCACCGAGCTCCACTGAAAGTTCGCGGGCCTTTTCCTGCTGTCCGAGCTTGTAGTAATCCTCTATGATGCCTATCACCATATAGTCATTGCCGAGGAATCCGATAGGAATAGCTTCGAGAGGATACGGTTTCGTCACCGCAACACACTTGTCGAGCATCTCCAACGCACGGTCCGCCCTTCCTTCCCCGATGAATACGTCAGCACAGGTGAGGAAAAGGTTTCTCACGGACATAACGCCCATATGGGTGTACATATTCTGATAATCGACGAAATAATCATCCCTCGCCAGTGCATCCCAACTATATACGCTGCTCATCAGACGGTACAGCTCCTCCGAATCCACCATTCCGGGATCGGTCGTGGTAGGATGATTGGCAATAGGGACGAACTTGAAGGAATAGCCTTCGTACATCAGATAATCCTTGATACCTATATTCAGGTCACCTCCGAAGTTGAGCATATTGAGAGGCCTGTCCCACTGGTAGTTTGCGAGCAGGTCAAGCAGGAACAGCTCCGGCTTGGTGATATGGTCCTTGCCCTCCGGGATGGTAAGCACGATCCTGTCAGGAATCATATCGTAATATTTGGCATCCAGGATACCATATTTTATGACATTCTCCCTGTTGACAGGAACCACGATCTTTCGTGAAGCGATATAATCCACCTTACGTCCACTGGTCATCGGAATCTTGACGTCCGGATGACGGAACAACTTGATGACATCGCCGATAAGCATTTCCTGATTCCTCGTATCATAGATAGGGATATACTCGTTCGTGCCATACAGGTACTGGTCCATGGATATCGAGAGAGGAAGCGGAGCTGACTCGTTCACAGCCCATTTCATCTGATCGATGTGCCAGTCCGTTCCGAGAAGCGATGTGTTCACCACGCGTACGTCAGTCCTGACATCCTCAACCTCCTGGGCATACCACAGAGGGAATGTATCGTTGTCTCCGTGAGTGATGAGGATACCGTTCCGGCCTACGGAATTGAGATAGTTTCTCGCGAGTTCGACGGCGGTGCGGCGGTTGCTCCTGTCGTGGTCGTCCCAGTTCTGGGCGGCCATAAGCACAGGCACACAAAGGCAGGCGGCGGTAGTCACGGAAGCGAGCACAACACGCTTGCCCTTAAGCGCATCTCCGATCCAACTGTATATAGCGGCTACGGCTATGCCTACCCAGGCGCTGAAGAAATAGAAGGAGCCCGCATAGGCGTAATCCCTCTCACGAACCTGATAAGGAGGCTGGTTGAGATACATCACTATGGCTATTCCGGTCATAAAGAACATAAGGAAAGTGAGCCAGCAGCCCTTCCTGTCACGTCCGAACTGGAAGAACAGTCCGATAAGCCCGAGGAGAAGCGGGAGGAAGAAATAGTGGTTTTTGCCCTTGTTGTCCTTCAGCACATCCGGGGCATCGTCCTGGTTGCCCAGACGGGCATTGTCGATGAACTTGATGCCACTCTCCCAGTTGCCGAAGAAAAGCTCTCCCGGCTCCGGGCTGTGGATATCGTTCTGACGGCCGACGAAATTCCACATAAAATACCTCCAGTACATCCAATTCATCTGGTAGTCGAAGAAATATTTGAGGTTCGCACCCATAGTAGGGCGTTTCGTGGCCGAGTCAGGTACAATATGGCCCTTTCCGTTGGTATATATCTGATAGAATGCCTCGTATCTTCCGTCAGGACTATCGCTCCACATACGTGGGAACAACATCTTGCCGGCCGGTTTGTAGTCAGCGGAAACAGGTCCGTCGCACTTCTTGTATTTTCCGTTCAGAGGAGCCCAGTACGTGGTTGTCTTAAGCTCGTAAGGAGCATCATAATACTGTCCGTAAACGAGCGGCGTACTGCCGTACTGTTCCCTGGAAAGATATCTTACCAGAGTGAACGCATTGTCAGGCTGGTACTCGTTGGTAGGAGTTTTGGCGCAGGAGCGCACGATATCTATGCTGAAAAGCGAAAATCCGATGATGATCATCGTAAGGCAGAGAAGCGCCGTATTCCAGAACACCTTCTCCTTCTTCAACGTCTTGAAAATACCCAGGAAGCAGGCCGCAAGCAGTACTATGACAAAGAATGCGGCTCCCGTATTGTACGGAAGTCCGAGGACGTTCACGAAGAACAAGTCCACGTAAGCGGCGAACTTCGGCAGCAAAGGTATGATTACGAACAGTATGAGAGCCAGAATCACCACTCCTACCAGGAATATCCTGACGTACTGCCAGAACGTGAACTTCTTGTCCTCGTTCTGCCTGAAATAGTACATGAACACTATCGCAGGTATGGCCAGGAGGTTCAGGAGGTGCACTCCGATGCTCAATCCCATAAGGAACGCTATCAGCACGATCCAGCGGTTGGAATGAGGTTTGTCCGCTCTGTCATACCACATCGTCATAGCCCAGAAAACTGCGGCCGTGAAGAGTGAGGACATCGCGTACACCTCTCCTTCGACTGCCGAGAACCAGAAGGTATCGGAGAAGCAGTAGACAAGCGATCCGACAAGACCGGACCCGATTATCGCGACGGTGTCCGCCACGCCGTATCCGTCTTCAGGACGCTTTATCAACCTTTTCACCAGCCAGACTATGGTCAGATAAAGGAAGAATATCGTGAACGCAGAGCAAAGGGCGCTGAGCGCGTTGACCAGAATGGCAGCGTGCATATTGTCCCCGAAGATTGTGAATATCCTGGCGAAAAGCTGGAATACCGGGTTTCCTGGCGGATGGCCCACTTCAAGCTTGTACGATGATGCAATGAACTCTCCACAATCCCAGAAAGAAGCCGACGGCTCTATGGTGAGGAGATAGGTGACAGCGGAAACGACCAGGGCGACTGCAGCTCCGATCCGGTTCCATAGATTGAATTTCTTCTGGTCCATAATCTTACAAAGATACAAATGAAAATCGTATCTTTGCAAAAATTCGACCACACTATGCTAGTATATTCAACAAATCCTGATTTTATGAAACAATCCCTTTCCGGAAAGGATGAGCCGGATACGCTCGAACCCGGGAAGCAGCGCCTCATCGTCAGGATAGACCGCAGGCAAAGGGCAGGAAAGCAGGTTACGCTGGTGGAAGGATTTGTCGGGTCCCAGGAAGATCTCTCGGCGCTCGCAAAGACACTCAAAGTCAAATGCGGGGTCGGGGGCACCGCCAAGGATGGCGAGATAACAATCCAGGGAGATCTCAGGGACAAAGTCACGGCGCTTCTGCTGGATATGGGATTTAACGCGAAAAGAGGCAACTGATGTTTGAGGATTTCTTCATAAGAGGAACTCTCGAGATGAGCCGGAGTCCGGAGACTGTTCAGGCATCCGCCTCAGTCCTCTGGGGTGATATTCTGGCCAACAGGATAATGATTTGCGTCTGCGTGGCGGTATTTCTTCTGGCTCTGCCGGCCATTCTTTCCATCCTTCCTTCAGTCCTTGACTGCATTTTCCGGGTAAGGGCAGTAGAGAGTCTGGAACACAGCGTAAGCCTCTCCAGGACAAGAAATCTTGCCGCAGTCTGCCTTGTTCCTCCATTTTGTCTGACTGTCAACAGATACGGGATATATCATCCGTCGTTTCTTGACGGTATGGCACAGGGCGCTGTTCTGGCCGCAACATTCGGAGCAATTGCCGCCTTTGTGCTGATAAGGCTGCTGCTGTCCCTTGCGCTGAGAAGCCGCAATCTCAAAAAGGACACATACGATGCCTCCTGCCACGCGTTGTACGACATCTTCATCCCGGCTTGTCTCCTGTCTGTCGCGTGTGCTCTTGCATTCCACGCCGCAGGCCTGCGTGAAGAGGTAGCGCAATCCATTCTGACAGGGGAAATCATCTTTTTCTGGGCCCTCGCCCTGATCAGGTCCGCTCAGATTTTGGGTTCCCGTTGCGATTTTTTTACAACAATTTTGTACCTTTGCGCCCTCGAAATTTTACCATCGGCACTTCTTGTTGCAAGCGCGATATACATTTAATAGCGAAAGATGAAAATTCTGTTTTCACAGCATATGCCATCGAATATGGCTCAGTACGTGTCTCTGCAGGAAAAGCATAAGGCTGTTCTTGACTTCCGCCCGTTTTTCCTGATTGAGCCTCTGACTTCACGTGAATTCCGGACCCAGAGGATCAATCTCGCAGAATACACCGCAATAGTCTTTTCGTCACGGCATACGATTGACGCCTATTTCAAGTTGTGCGAGGAACTGAGGATCAAGGTACCCGAGACAATGAAGTATTTCTGCACCACTGAACTGGTGGCGAATTACCTTCAGAAGCACATCGTTTTCCGCAAAAGGAAAATATTCTCAGGAAACGGGACTACAGAATCCATAATCGAGCTCATCGGATCCAAGCATCAGGGAGAGAAATTCCTTATCACCGCCTCCGACCAGAGCAACGCCGAGGCTACGGGAAGCCTCTTCGAGAAGGCCGGGCTGGACTGTTCGAAAGCAGTGCTCGTAAAGTCCGTTTCCCAGGACCTGCACGATCTGGATATGAATTCCTATGACATCGTTGTACTGTACAACCCCAACGACGTAAGATCCCTGTATGAGAATTTTCCCGATTTCAAGCAGGGGGACATCAAGTTCGTTTCTTTCGGAAAGAGCATCGTAAAAGCGATGAACGAAGCGGGACTCTCCATCGAGGTCCAGGCCCCTACGCCTGAAGCGCCGTCCGCAGCACGGGCGATAGAACTTTATCTCCAGCAGCACAAATAGTTTATGACCACTACTGGACGCCATACCCTCTCCAAGGAGGAGAGGCTGTCCGGCAAGGTCACCATAGATGCCCTTGTCAAGGGAGGGAAATGGACAGGCACGGACCACTTCAAAGCCTGCGTCCTGACGGAAACCGGTTCGGGGGTCAACCGGATAATGGTATCCGTCCCAAAGAAGAATTTCAAGAGAGCTGTCAAGCGAAACCTTCTCAAACGGCGTATCCGCGAAAGCTACCGTCTGCAGAAAGACCTGCTGTCCGCGAACGGAGTGGATATTCTGTTCGTCTACAATCATACGGACATACTTGATTTCAATGACATCTTCACGGAAATCGGGGAGATTCTCAACCGGATAAAGATATGAAACTTGTCTGCAAGATTCTCTCAGCGCCTTTCATCCTGCTGATCAAGTTCTATCAGCTCTGCATATCACCGTTCCTGCCGCCGAGCTGCAGGTACACACCTTCCTGCTCCCAGTACGCACTGGAGGCATTCAGGAAATACGGTCCCCTTAAAGGATTCTGGCTGTCACTCAAAAGAATTCTGAGGTGTCATCCCTGGGGAGGAAGCGGATATGATCCTGTACCTTAGTCAAAGGTAAAACCTCTCGGTCAGGGAAGCATAATCTGCCGTCCTGCCATTCCCGTCCTGTAAGACAATCTCCTCTTCCACACAGTCTTTCCTGCTGCGGGAGAACTCCACCACAATCCTTTTGACAGGCTTGGTTGCCGTGGTCCTGACCCTGAGGATTCTGAAAGGATAGAGGCCGAACGATGCCGCCGTACGCACAAGCGCCTGTTCACTTTCGGATGGCAGGATCAGCGACAGACGACCCGACCCGGTCAGGTTTTCCGATGCGAAACTGCATATCTCCCGATAGGACAGGGTATCCGTATGTCTGGCCAGGCATTCACGTTCATCAGGATTGCGGAGAGAGCAATCGTAATATGGAGGGTTTGAGAATATCAGGTCGAAAGGTTCCCCCGCTCGGAATGATGACAACGGCGTATTGAAGACAGACACCATTTCCCCCCAGGGTGATGCTGAGAAATTGTATTGTGCCTCCCTGCACGATTCTTCATCGATATCTATAGCTTCGATAGCACATCCGATTCCCATCTCGGAGGCCCTCTGAGCCGCCATAAGGGCAATCACTCCCGTACCGGTACCGATATCGAGCATCCTTCGGTCAGTGCCGGCAACCGTCATTGCGGAGCCGAGCAGGACGGCATCAGTACCGACCTTCAGGGCAGACTTTTCGTTCCTTACGGAAAACTTCTTGAAATTGAAAATACTATTTGATGAACGCTCCGTCACGCATTACAAGACTTCTGTCACACATCGCCGCAAGTTCCGGATCATGGGTGACGATAACTACGGTCTGTCCAAGCCTTTCCCTCAAATCGAAGAACAGGCTGTGTATCTCCCCCTTGGTGTGTGAATCAAGATTTCCCGTGGGCTCGTCCGCAAGAAGGACAGCCGGATGATTCACCAACGCTCTCGCTATGGCCACACGTTGCTGCTCCCCACCGGAAAGTTCGGAAGGCTTGTGACCGGCCCGGCCGGACAGGCCTACCGTATCGAGAAGCACTTCCGCCTCCTTCCTTGCATCAGAAACACTCCGTCCGGCTATCAGGGCCGGGATCATTATGTTTTCCAAGGACGTGAATTCCGGCAGGAGATGATGGAACTGGAATACGAACCCTATGCGCCTGCCCCTGAAAGAAGCAAGTTCCCGACGCTTGAGGCTGAGCACATCCGTCCCGTCAATTGTCAGACTGCCTGACGAAGGGGTGGACAATGTGCCCAGAATTTCCAGAAATGTTGTCTTGCCGGCTCCGGACGCACCCATTATGGACACTACCTCGGACCTCTCCGCACTGAAATCCACTCCTTTGAGGACCTCAAGGTCCCCGAAAGACTTATGTATGCCACAGGCTTCTATTATCATAGGGTTCAAAGTTAGCAATAATTTGATTTCAGATCTGACTCAGAAGATATCTGCATTTTTCTTCGTTGCCCAGGCAGGTGAAGGTGTACAGATCGTTGTCTGTAAAATGATTTATTATCGGTTCCATCGGATGCATACAAATTAAGGGATGACCTGTCCATTGGAAGCCTTGAGGTTGAACTGGAACTCACCGTTCTTCCTTGTTGTAACAACAAATTTTCCCATAATTCTGATATAATAGAGTTATTATTTTGGTTCTTTTCTACCAATCTGTACGGCTGCAGTAATCAAACGTTACTGATTCTATCTTTCCAGAAGCCAGTGAGTTCCATCTGAGAGTGAGAGGAACCACCTTTCCCTTGGTGTCAGGAAGGCTCTTCAAAGGGAAGTTAGCATAGAATGTGTCCGTATACAACTGGCCGTCACCGTTCCTGTTGTGCCTGAACTCCACTACATACGGATCCCGCGGATCGACTCCGGTAAGCAGGTTGATGATGTGCTGTCCACCAGTCAGCGGCATCTCGAAACGTACGCAGAGATATCCGTCCTCTATCATAGTGGACGGGAACAGCATCTGGTCCAGATACAGCCCGACCGGATCGTTGCCGTACTTGTCCTCGTCCGCAGGATTGTACTGCACCGGTGCCTTGGTGAAGATAGTGTCCATTGCGCACAAAGTCACGTCGAACGTACGCTTATAACCCTCTACCTGACTCGTGCCGGGATTATTTGGATCGAATTCGTATGCCACCAGAGCTCTCTTCTCAAGTCCGTCGGAGAACGGATAATCCTTGACATTCTTCAGAATAAGCGCCGTACTGTCATCCTGTTTGAGATAAAATTTTCCTCCGGAGAGAGGGCGGAACGTAACGGTACCGTTGATCAGAATAACGTCACTCCCCTGCTTGTTGCAGGAAACCAGAGAAATAGCTGCAAGAGCAGCCGTAATAACCAATCTTAATTTTCTTTTCATATTCCTTCTCTTCTATCGAATAAAATTAGTCCACTTTGTCGGCTCCTTCTCAGGAAGGCCGAATTCTTTCTTTCCGAGAGCAATGCTCTTCATAAGGAACACAGCATTGTTTGCCAGTGTCCTCATATTCTGCATACCCTCCTCATCCTGCACGACCTCTCCCTGAGAGCCTCCGTGCAATATGTTCCAGTACTGGCCGGAAACGACCGGCATCCCGGAAATCATAAAATACTTGTTGAGTACGTCAAAGGATGCCGTAGTACCTCCGCGTCTCGCTACAACCACGGCCGCGCCGACTTTCATCCTCTTGTCAAACGAAGTGCTGTAGAAAAGCCTGTCGAGGAACGAAATCAAAGTCCCGTTCGGCGAGGCATAATAGACAGGGCTGCCGAGAATCAGGCAATCAGCCTCCTCGAACTTGGGAGCAACCCCATTGACAAGGTCGTCGAAGACACACTTGCCTTCACGCGAGCACTTCCCGCAGCCGATGCATCCGCGTATATCCTTGCTGCCGACCTGTATAGTCTCAACTTCAATGCCGTTGTCCGTAAACACCTTTTCTATCTCCTTGAGAGCAAGCGCCGTATTGCCGTTTGCGTGAGGAGATCCGTTGATAAGTAATGCTTTCATCGGTTTCTGTGCCAACATCGTCTGTGCTCCGAGTAAAAACCCGAAGGCAACGACTAAGATAGCTAAAAATTTTTTCATATTCGACTGTCTATCTGAATATCAACTGAGCGAACTCCGCAAGAGATTTTCGCCAAACCTGCCATTCATGGTCTCCCGGATATGAACTGAAGTGCACGTCCACACCGCACTCCTTCATCCTGTCAGTGGCATTGCGGGTATAGTTGATGCGTGGATCCTGCTCTCCGCAGCTCACGAAGAACACGTCAAAGTCTTTGTTGAATTGCTGTGTATTGCTGATCATCCCGGGGATATTGGCTTCCAGGTCGAAGTCGGACGGTCCTGCGATGCCTCCGAATATTCCTGCGGAGAACGTTCCGACATTTGCAAAGACCTCCGGATCCCTGAGCCCTATGAAGAATGACTGGCCTCCCCCCATGGAGAGTCCGCACATGGCCCTTGACCTGCGGTCTTTACGGACACGGAAAGTCTTCTCGACGAATGGTATTATATTCTCGAGAAGTTCCTCCCTGTACGCCTGCATCCCTTCCCAGCTGTAGCCTCCGCCCATTCTTATTCCGGAAGGAACATTGGAATTCACACTCACTACTATCATTTCGGAAGCCTTGCCCTGCGCGATAAGGTTATCCATTATATTGGCTGTACGTCCTTGCTCGACCCAGCCCCTGTGGTCCTCCCCGCCTCCGTGGTGGATGTACACGACAGGATACTTCTTGTTCCCTTTTTCATAGCTTGCCGGGGTATATACGAATATCGGTCTCCAGGAATTCGTGAAATTCGAATAATATCTCATCTCCCTGACCTGTCCGTGAGGGACGTCCTGAGTTTCGAACAACTCGCATCCCTCCTCCGGGATGTCCACGGCGCTGTACATCCTTCCGCAGCCGTAGAATGACTCGCTGGCAGGGTCTGCTGTGGAAATGCCGTCAGTCACAAGTGCATAATAATGGAATCCCGGCACGAGAGGCTCGGTCCTTGCTTCCCAGTTGCCCTCCGGGTCCCTGGTCATATCGTACTTCCTGCCGCAGATGTCGATGACCGGTTGGGCATCGGCCGGTCCGCGGAAGCGGAACACAATCGAATTGTCCTCCATAATCTTCGGATAACCGGCGGCATTTATGTTTGTGGAAGCCGGCTTGCCCGACTTGAACAGCTCCTTTGCCACCATTTCGAGGTAGTCCCTGCAGTTCATCCAAGTATGGCCTCCGGCAGGATTGTAGAAATAATGAGGGAAATTGTTCTCCATCAGATATGAATGGAACCCGCGGGATGCCTGGATGAGGAAATCATCCTTTCCGCAAGCCAGATAGAACATCTTGAGGGATTCCTTGAGAGATTCCATCGGGGCGTATGTTCCGTTCTCGAAATTGGTCTTGTACTCCTCCCCGAAGATGGCCGGTGCAAAAGCACACACCCAGTCGAACTTGTCAGGATTCCCGAGGCCACAGGCGAGAGACTGCCTTCCTCCCAGCGAAAATCCGGCTATTGCGCGGTGCGACGCATCCGTGAGGACGTTGTAGTTGGACTCCACGAAAGGAATCACCTCGTCAAGCATCTCTGAGACGAACACATCAGTGCCCATCAGGTTCGCTCCGCCCTTGATACCCCTTGCCTGCATCTCAGGATTAGGGTTGGCATAAGGCATCACGACAATCATCCTTTCAGCAAGGCGTTCCGCAATCAGATTGTCCATTATGTTGTTCATACGTCCGACCTTGAACCAGGTCTCATACGTATCCGTCATTCCGTGAATCAAATAGAGAACAGGAAGTTTCTCTTCACCGGCAGGATCATATCCGGCAGGAGTATATACGCACAGCGGCCTGTCGAACCCGAGACCGTTCGAATGATAGAAGCGATATGATACCTTTCCGTGAGGTACGTCTCTGATATCCTGTACTACAGGTTTTCCGGCAGGGACGTCGGCAAGACTGTTCTTGAAGCTTTCGTTAGGGAAAATGAACATATTGTTCGGATCGGCCACCTGGGTACCGTCCACGAAGAAGCAGTACGGATAGATGTCCGGCACGTCAGGGGTGACAGTGATGCTCCAGACGCCCTTGTCATCCTTCGCCATTGCCTTTCTACCCTGGAACATCTGACACTCGAGCTCGACTTTTCCGGCATCTTCGGCACGGAATCGGAAGGTCACGCTTCCATCTGCATTGTACTGAGGAGAAACTACTCCAGCCGGGAAAAGCCTTGCCATAACCTCAGGAGTAAGCCTCTGCTCCTGCTGGGCAGCCTTCTCCTTCTTCTTCGCTACAGGCTGAGGCACGAAGTCGTCCTCCTGACCGGCATAAGGGTCATCCTGGAAAAGAAGCCTCAGGGACTTGTCCAGGAAATATTTGGCATTCATCCAGGTATGGCCGAACTTGTCGGTGGTGAACACCTTGCGGTTGCGGATGCCCTTGCTGTCAAGGAAATCCATATACTCCTTCGCATTGCCGTAGAGGAAATCGTCGGTGCCTACACCGAGCCAGAAGAGATGGATCTGCGAATTGAGTTTGTCAGCGTCGTCATATACCCCGGGAATCGTCATAGTGGTAAATGAGCTGTACGAGCACAACCAGGAGAACTTGTCGAGATTCGTCAACCCGAGGGCAAGGCCCTGGTTCCCTCCACGGGAAAATCCACCTATTGCCCTGTGGTCACGATCATTTATGGTCCTGTAATTCTTCTCCACGAAAGGCATAAGGTCATTGATGAAGTCCTTGCTGAAAAGATCCCCTCGGCCCCAGGTATTGGTTCCGGCAGGATAATACTTGGATGGATTGCCGTAAGGAAGCACGATTATCATCTCTTTGGCGGCGCCTTCGGAGATAAGGTTGTCCAGTATATTGTTCATCCTGCCGACCTTGAAGTATACCTCTTCCGTATCTGTGGTTCCGCTGATCAGATACATCACCGGATATTTCCTGTCCTTGTTCTTGTCATAGAAAGGAGGAGTATATACTATTGCGTTGGCATAAAGTCCCAGTGTCTCGGAATAATAGTTCACATAGTCTACGGAACCGTGAGGGACATTCTTGAGCGCGTGGATCAGTTCTCCGTCTCCCCTGATGTCAAGCAGGCTGTTCTTGAATCCCTCGTTAGGGAACCACTCCGGATTCGCTGGATCCATCACACTGATTCCGTCAACCACGAAACAGTATGGATAGATGTCGGGTGCGGCCGGACCGAGAGTGACGCTCCATACGCCGTTGTCGTCCTTCTGCATTGCGTGGCGGCCTGCGAACTGCACGTCCACAAGGACCTCCTTCGCATCAGGATTGCGGTACTTGAATGTAACTGTGTTGTCAGGATTGACTGTCGTGCCCTGCTGCGCCCAAAGAACGGCAGACAGCAGTGATGCACAAAGAAAAAGAAGCGCATTTTTCATATTATTCGATTGTGTTATGCAAATATAGGATTTATCAGAATAATAACTATCTTTGCATTCCATTTTCGAAATGGTGCGTAATGGCGGGGTAGCTCAGCTGGCTAGAGCGTCGGATTCATAATCCGGAGGTCGTGGGATCATGCCCCACTCCCGCTACGAAGGAAAGATTTTCAAGGCAGTGACCGGAAGGTTGCTGCTTTTTTGCTTTTATTTTTGCACCCTACCAACTAGACGCCACTCAACCTGAATAGCTGATTTTAAAATAATCAAGTATCTTTTTGTAGTTATCCTGAGCAGTAAGGCAAGTGTCTCGAAGATATCCTGGAATCTTCGGCCAATTCTGGAGTCCACGATAATAAAACATCTTAAGGTCATCTGTGATGATGAAAGGTACAATACCATTTGACAGGCATTCTTTGAACATTACAAGTCGGCCTACACGGCCATTGCCATCTTGAAAGGGATGTATAGCCTCAAAACGCTTATGGAAATCAATGATGTCATCAAGACTCTTCTTTTTCTTTGAATTGTATTCTTTGAGTAATGCTGACATTTGCCGATGGACATCCTCAGGTGGACAAGTTTCGTTCCCGCCCACTTCGTTGGGAAGTTTCTTATACTCACCTACATTGAACCAAGATTTTGAACTGTCGGATGTGCCAGTCTTCAATATCCTGTGAAGGTCTTTGATGAAACGCTCCGTGAGTTTTTCTTCTGCTTTTTCAATAGTAATGTCTATGCACTTGAAATGGTTGACCGTTTCAACAATGTCATCCACCCTTACCGATTCATCGACAATCCCTATTGTGTTTGTTTCAAATATGTATCTAGTCTGTTCGTGAGACAGACGGCTGCCCTCGATATGGTTGGAATTGTATGTCAGATCAATTTGTGTCCTATGGTATATCCCGCCTTTTACCGATGAGGATTTCTCTTCCCTCAGCCTTTTGAGAAGTGGTGATATCTTTACCGTTCTGGCATTGATTCTTGCTGGGATCGAAGCCTCTATAGGAATGTTCCAAGTCTTCCCTGTAAGAAACGCTCCATTGATTTTCCCGATTGCACACCAATTCCTGACCGTCCTTTCAGAGACGTTGTTGTTTGCGGCAAAATCGCTAACTGAAATGAAGTCCATATCGGCAATAATATTTGAACATTCCTGCCCAAAGATACAATATTTTGCCGATATCGGCAAGAAAAACGGAGGAAACTCTTATACTCCCCCGTTTAAAAAGTCTATTCCTTCTGGCGGCTCTGGCCACCATTGCAGCAGGGCGCCTCCGCGCTGGAGTGCATATTCTTATGGTCGGGAAATGTATAGGTAAAGGAAAATCGCTACCTTTGTCTGTCTGTGTGTTATGAAAAAGCTTTTCATTATATCAGCCTTGATTATTGCAAGTTTGTGCTCTT
>JAZUKB010000069.1:0-2283 GCA_045643085.1 Candidatus Cryptobacteroides sp. | reverse complement strand
CGTATCTGTCGGATTTCTACGAAGATATGGAGAGGTGGTCTTTCAATCTTCAGATTTATTTCCTCAACAAGCGTTTCAAGGATGTGGTTGATATCGCAAAGACGGATGATATCATTGTCCAGGACCGGACCATCTTTGAGGATGCAAGGATCTTTGCTCCCAATCTTCACGATATGGGTCTTATGAGCACCCGCGATTTCGAGAACTATTCGGACCTTTTCGAACTGATGATGTCGCTTGTCGGCATGCCTGACCTGCTCATTTATCTGCGTTCTTCCCTGCCTAACCTGATTGCCCAGATACAGAAGCGCGGAAGGGATTATGAGCAGAGCATCAGCATCGACTACCTTGCCGGCCTCAATGAAAAATATGAGAACTGGATTAAGGATTACAAGGGGAATCTTCTGATTGTGGATGCGGACAAGATAAAATTCGGCAACCGTCCGGAGGATTTCGAGATCGTGACAAATATGATTGACGCCCAGCTCTACGGGCTTTTCCCGCAGTCTGATTAATATCTATTCATTATGGCAACAGAAAGGTTGACAATCATCGACTTTGTCGAGAAGTACACCGGGATGTATCCGGACAAGACTTTCCTTCGTGAGAAGGTCGGTGAAAAATGGGAAGAGACTTCCTATGCCGCTACCCACCGGGAGGGAATGATTCTCGGAGCCGGTCTTATGTCCCTCGGCCTTGCGAAAGGGGATAAGGTTTCTCTGATATCCGAGGGCAGGAATATGTGGATTTTTGCCGAGCTCGGTATCCTTTATGCCGGAGCCGTCAACGTTCCGCTCTCCTTCAAGCTCGAGTCCGACCAGGACCTGACCTTCAGGATCAACCATTCCGATTCCAGATTCGTGATGGCATCGGAGAGCCAGATTGAAAAGGTCCGCCGTGTAATGGGCAGTTGCCCTGCCGTGGAGAAGGTCATCGTGTTCGATGATATCCCTCTTGAAAAGAATGAGATACACATCAGCGAAGTCAGAGCCGCAGGTCTGAAATATATGCAGGAACATCCAGGTGCGATAGAAGCGAGAATGAAGGAAGTCGGGCCGGATGACTATGCCAACATCAGTTACACTTCAGGAACGACAGCCGATCCCAAGGGCATCCTGCTCACGCACCGCAACTATACGGCAAACATCGAGCAGTGCCATTCGGTGGTGTACGTCGACCCTGATTCCGTGATGCTCATCATTCTGCCGCTGGACCATTGCTTCGCGCACGTGGCCGGTTTCTATTTCATGATGAGCGCCGGCGGAAGCATAGCAACGGTACCCGGAGGAAAGAGCGCTGTCACTATGCTCAAGAACATTCCCATTGCCATCAGGGAGACAAGACCTCACGTGATGCTGTCCGTTCCCGCCATCTCGCGCAATTTCCGCAAGAACATCGAGGCCGGCGTGAAGAAGAAGGGACCGAAGGTCGAGAAGCTCTACAACTTCGCCCTCGACAATGCCATCAAATACAACAGGGAGTATTACAATATGGGCAAGCCCTGCATCCGTCTTTGGTGGAGAGGAATCCTCAAGGCCGTTTTCGACAAGCTTGTCTTCAAGAGCATCAGAGAGAATTTCGGCGGCCGTTTCCAGTTCTTCATCGGTGGAGGGGCTCTGTTGGATATTGAACTCCAGCGCTATTTCTGCGCCGTTGGAATGCCTATCTTCCAGGGATACGGACTTTCCGAAGCCACTCCCGTCATCTGTTCCAATTCAATGGGCAGGGGACACGCCCGCTTCGGTTCGTCCGGTCGCACAGTGGAGCCTATGGACATAAAGATATGCGATGAGGACGGCAGGGAACTGCCTCACGGACAGACCGGAGAGATTGTCATTCGCGGAGAAAACGTGATGGCCGGTTACTGGAAGAATCCTGAGGCGACGGCGAAGACCATTGTTGACGGTTGGCTTCATACCGGGGACCGCGGTTATATCTGCACGGAGAATCCCCGTTTCCTGTATGTCACCGGACGTTTCAAGAGCCTGCTGATTTCCTCGGACGGTGAGAAATATTCTCCCGAGGGATATGAGGACAGCCTTGCTGACGGTTCCAAGTATATCGACGCATCCGTCCTGTACAACAATCAGAGTCCGTACACCGTTGTGATAGTCGTACCCAACAAGCAGGCCCTCTACGATGCGGCCAGGAAGATGAATCTTGTCCCTGAGGCCGAAACCGGCCGCAAGGCGATGCTTGACATCCTCCAGAAGGAGCTGGATGCCTATCGTCCCGGCGGCGGCAAGGCGGGTATGTTCCCCGAGAAATGGCTGCCGGCAGCCA
>JAZUKB010000068.1:0-8299 GCA_045643085.1 Candidatus Cryptobacteroides sp. | reverse complement strand
CACAGTGGCTCCGAACATTGCGAACATATGCTGGAAGCCGAGAACGAACATTCTCGGGCGGCCCAGTGTCCGTGCATCATAGATGCAATTTGGTTTCAAGTTGTCCATATATCTGTTTACTTATAAGTATGCAGGCTTGATTGGGCGGCAGGGAGCAGATCAACCCCGTACCAGGCTATCTGCATTGCAATGAATGCGAATATAATACAAATCAGGATTATCGCCTTCTTTTTCCCCAACTTTGGTGGCAGATGTATTCCGATAACGGTTACGAGCCACGTTACGGCGGCCCAACATTCCTTGGCATCCCAGGTCCACCAGTCCCCCCACGCAGCCTTGGCCCATACGGCTCCGCATATCATTCCGAGAAGGAGCAGGGATGATGACGTTTGAAAAAGCCTCGAAGAAAGAACTTCAATCTTCTGATGTTTACGCGGGAAGATTGAAGCCACACCGGTCACCAATGCCAGTCCGAGTGATGAATATGCCAGCATATAAAGTGCGATGTGCGGGATGAACCAGAAACTCCTGAGGGCAGGCATCAGGGTCCCGAACTCGATGCGTTCAAGCGAGATGGCGCCGAATATGAGGGCGATGACACCTGTGGCCGCCAACGCATACCAACTGTTCCAGTATTGCTTCAGACCCGATACGGCACCGGCTGCAAGCAACAGAAGTCCAAGATATATTACCGGCAGCAGGGGGTCACGTACAAGTTTCAGTACGGTGTATGAACCATTTTCCCTGTCGTAGCCAGCCTGATATATGTAGTATCCCTTGTAATGGCAAGGATGGTTGACGGAGGTTTTGAATTCCTTTCCGTCTATCTGCAGGACGCTTGTGTACTGTTTAGGGCTTGTTCCGTCCTCGTAATGGTCCATTCTGAACTCCTTCAGACTGATGCTGAAAGGCAGCGTACCGTCTTCCTTTCCACCCTTATCCAACGTCACGGTGGTATCGACGAAGAAAGGTGCTCCGCATAATGCCCCGAACAGGAGCAGGAACATTCCCGTATGGCTGAGCAGTGCCTGAATATTCCGTTTGCCTTCAATGTAACCCGGGATGGTGAACCCTAGAGACAGCATCATCAGGACGGCAACCGCCCACATTGAAGGATTCCGGTGCAAGCTGATGCCCCAAGTCCCTTCCACGGCAGTCATAAGCAGGAATACCGAGATTGTCGCAATGCACAATCCCCTTCCGGAAAGGATACGTCTGATAATGTCTGTCATATGCTACTTACAGGACGTTTTACAAATATAAAACATTAATATTTCATATATTTGTAGATACTAGAATATTCCTAACGCACAATTCATGAAAAGATTTCTTTCAGTTCTGGTTCTCCTCAGCATATTGCCGGTTACAGTTATGGCAGGTGATGCGTCCGGCAAAGCCGCTACGGGCGATAAATCCAAGTCTAGACCCAAGGTTGGCCTGGTCCTGGCAGGAGGAGGAGCAAAGGGCGCTGCACATATAGGTGCCATCAAGTACATTGAAGAACTGGGGATTCCTATCGACTATGTAGCAGGTACAAGTATGGGCTCCATCATCGGTGGTCTGTATTCGCTCGGATACACTCCTGACGAGATGGATGAGATTATCAAGAGTGTGGACTGGTCCCAGATAATGGGAAATTCGACAGAGCGCAATAATGCCTCATATTCGATAAAGGCGCGCAAGGATTCGTATCTTTTCTCATTCCCGTTCGGGACGCAAAAGAATGACAGCGAAGGAAATTTCAGAAAGATCGAGAATTATATAGAGGACCTGAGTCAAAAGGGTGAACTCATAAATACGGAGACGAGTCCGTTCCTGTTGAATACCCTCCCTTCCGGTTTCATACTTGGAAACAACGTTGAGAATCTTTTCAATGACCTCAGCATCGGATATCAGGATTCCATCGATTTCAGGGATCTCCCGATTCCTTATGCCTGTGTCACTACGAATATGCTTGACGGTAGCGAAGCCGTGTTGAAAAGCGGAAGGATAGCTGATGCGATGCGGTCGTCAATGGCCATTCCTATTGTATTTGCACCGATGAAGTACGATGATATGCTTCTGGTTGACGGAGGTATGGTCAACAACTTCCCTACCGATATCTGCCGGGAAATGGGAGCGGATATAATCATCGGGATTGAACTGTCCAAGGGATTCAAGGTCGATATGTCAGATGTCGAATCGATGCCGGGAATGCTCGGACAGTTGATGGCCATCGTGACTTCAGGCCACAATGCCGAGAACAGGAAACTTTGTGATGCGTACCTCAAACCGGACGTGTCAGGATATGGCACTTTGAGTTTTGATGACGAGAGCATTGATTCTCTTGTCGCCAGAGGTTACGAGGAAGCGAAGAGATGCACGGATGAATTGCTTGCCATTAAGGAAAAGCTTGAGGCATTCGGCCCGGTGGAAGAGAAAAATATTGCAGGGAAAGCCCAGTTCCTGAACAAAATCGACACATTGGTACTTTCGAGTATCACGTTCAACGGCCTGTCCGGATATGACGGGAAATGGATGAGCAAGAAATGGGGAATTGAAGCCGGAAAGAAGATCACACCGGATGAGATTCATAGGAAAATCTCCAGATACCAGGGAACAGGAAGCTATGAAAAGGTTTCATACAATACCATACCTGACCCCAATAATCCGGGCAAGTATCGTCTTGACCTTTATTTTAAAGAGCACGAACCGCACCGCTTCAGCATCGGTCTGCGCGGGGATACCGAGGAGGCCGTCGTACTTGGTTTCAACCTTGGATACAATGAGAACAAACTGTCCGGCTTCTCCGCATCATTGGGCGGTCGTCTGAGTTTTTATCCTTTCATCCAGGCAAAGGCCACTTACGCCTGGCAGGGAATGTTCAAGGTCAATCTCTCTTATGATTTCTGGAGGAGCAAGTACCATTACATATTTGACGAAGAAGTATACAGGAGTGCATCGGGAAATGACCATCGAAACAGGGTCCGCCTGTACCTTTCCGAGTACAATTCAAGATTCATCCATGTTGAAGGCGGCGTTGAATATGAAAAGTTTGATTATGACGGCGAGATAGTGGAAGGAATGGTGTTCCAGATTGATTCCATTAACAGGAATGCCGGGCTGTTCCTCGACTTTAATTATGACAACAGGAATGATTCCTATTATGCCGTGAAGGGTTTAAAGGTAAATCTGGGAGGAAGATACAGATTCTTTGCTGAAAGAACGGTGCCTTTCCCGATTGAGACCTTCTCAACGAAAAGCGACAATGCCGAGATATACGGCAGTATTGAAGCATACTTCACTCCGGGCGGAGGACCGGTCACTATCATCCCTCAGTTGTATCACAGGGTTGTGTTCGGCGATTATTCCGGAGTTTCTGTCAGAAATGCGTTCGGTGGGTCTAAGGCAGGACGTTTCTTTGAGCAGCAGATTCCGTTCATCGGTATCAACGGAGTATATACTTCAGATTACCATTCGGTATCTGTCGCGAGGTGTGATCTGCGATGGAATTTCCTTTCGAAGCATTATTTGACCGGTATCGTGAATTATCTGGAGTCCGCAGAATCCATCAGGGATTATTTCAATAGAGAAGTTGTGGAATACGGCTATATGCGTTCGTATGGATATCTTGGAGCGGCATTGAAATACACCTATGCTTCGAAGATCGGCCCGATGTCCCTCGATGTTCATTGGTCCAATCTGTCCAAAAAGGTTGGACTTTATCTCTCCATAGGATATGATTTCTAGCTGTTGACCTACTGAGAGTCCGAAAGCATCTTCTCCAGGTCAGTTCTGGATATATTGCCCTCAAGACAGATGAAGGTGCATTCACTTGCATCACAAGACAGCATTATGAAATCGGAGACTGTATCTTCTGTACCCATTGTATATATGTGAATCACTTCCCCTCCGTCAATGACCTCCATAAGCATTTCATAGTTTCCGGCATTGACGAACTTCTCGACGTCGTTCCTGATACTCCCGTTGATTGATTCGTTTTCACTGTCCACCAGATACATAGCTTTCAGGGACTTTACCACCGGAGTGAGGTTCATATCCCCATCCCCCATATCGATGTCAGGTATCTTCCCTATCAGCTTAAACATTGCGGGAGAGATATAGACGCAGCTGACATCTTTCTTTCCACAATACTTCCTGTAAATGGATTTCCCGTTCTGGGCGAAGCAGCTCAGTGTGAGCAGCAGCATCGTTGCGATTAGTAAAAGCTTTCTCATTTTATTCTTTCTTTATTTGTTATCATAAACATCCATTGTCTTTTCTATGACAGGCTCCGCATACTGGGCTATGTCGAGTCCCTTGTCAACCTCGTTCGATATATATCCGAAGGCCTTTTCAAGTTCCAAATAGGCTTGCCGGGGATCCGAGAACGTATCCTTAGGCGCTTTGCTGCGCTCGAATATTATAATCCCTGTAGTGCCGGCAGCCAGCGCCACCACTGCCCACGCGTACTGCCTGAGGCTCTTTCTCGCCTGGCTTAGAAGCACCCTCAAAGTCAGGTTATTTATCCCTGTCTCCTTTTCTATCTCCTCATAAGATTTGTCTTCGATGACCTTCTTGTGCACGACCATCCTTTGTCTTGACGGCAGGCTGTCAATAGCCTTCATCACTTCGGACAGGCGTTCACGGAACATCAAGTCCTCTCCATCGGCTGCCACACCTGAATCTTCGGGAGATATGTCGCGGACAATCTTTTTTGATGAACGCAGCCTGTCTATGCTGATATTGCGCACGAGAGTGAGGCAGTACGCCTTTGGATTACGGATATCTGACAAAGTGTCCCTTTTGCTCCAAAGGCGCAGGAAAAGGTCTTGTACGGCATCCTCGGCATCCTGTACAGAACCTAGAATACTGTATGCTTCCTTGAACAACACCTCTCCAAGTGGCAGGAGTGTTTCAATGAAAGCTTCGGATGTCATATCAATTCCAGTTTGCCCCATACATTATCCATCTTTTTTGTCATCCGGAATATCCGGGTTTCATACTATAGACGAATAAAGGGGCCGAATGTTAATTAACAATCTACTTATTGCAAAAATAGGATTTTATATGGAAATCCGGTAAATTTGAAAATCGATATTGAATACTGAATGATAAAACTCCTTTTATTCCTGGGTGGAGCCGTATTGATTTCGTTCCTGTGCTCCATACTTGAAGCGACGCTTATGTCAACGCCGCTCTCATACATTACGATGCGTGAAGAAGAAGGATACAGACCTGCCGCCAGATTCAAGAAGTTCAAGCAGGAATCCGCCCGGCCGATTGCAGCCATACTCAGTCTTAATACTATTGCCAATACAATCGGTGCAGCCGGCGTAGGAGCCCAGGCTACTGCATTGTTCGGCAACAGGTGGTTCGGCCTGGTCAGCGCACTCACCACACTGATCATACTCATATTCTCCGAAATTATTCCGAAGACCATCGGTACTACCAGGTGGAAGAGCCTGATGGGATTTGCCGAGAGGGCAATCAGTGTTGTCGTGGTTATTATGTATCCGCTTGTGATAATTGTTGAAGGACTCACCCGGCTTGTCACACCGAAGGACAAAGATGAACTGGCTGTGTCCAGAGAGGAAGTCAGCGCTATGGCAAATGTGGCAGAAGAGGCAGATGAACTTGACGAGGATGAAAATGCCGTGATCCAGAATATCATCAAGCTGGACGATATGAAGATCCGGGATGTGATGACACCGCGCGTCGTTGCTGCAATTGCTCCGGAATCGATGACCGTGAAGAATTATTATGGTGACAAGGCATACTCCCCTTACAGCAGGATACCTGTATATTCCGATTCAGATGAATATATCACAGGATATATCCTACGCTCAGATGCAGTGAAATTGATTGTCGATGACAAGTTCACACAGACACTCGGAAGCATACGGAGAGATATTGACCTGTTCAGGGAAGATACTCCTGTCGGCGATGTATGGGACAGGATGAAGGAAAAGAAATCTCACATCAGCTGTGTCATTGACGAATACGGCTGCTTCCAGGGAATCGTTACTCTGGAGGACCTGATAGAAACCATCCTTGGCAGCGAGATTGTGGACGAAAGAGACACTGTCACCGATATGCAGCAGCTTGCAAGGGAACGCTGGAGGAAGCGCGGCAAGCGCTAGACAGACTCCAGGCTCGGTTCTACGTGGAGGGATATGTGAGTACTCTCCCCGAATTCCTTTCTGAGGGCTTTTTCGGCTATTTCTGTGATGTGATGCGCCTCGGACACCCTGAGGTCGGGATTGACTACGATATGGGCCTCTACGACAATATCCGGTCCCATACGGCGCGTCCTGAGGTCGTGGGCGTTGTCTATGCCGGGGACAGACTGGATTATTTCCATTATCCGATTCTCTTCATTCTCAGGAAGAGACGCCTCCGTCAGCTCTTTCAATGCAGGTATTGCCATCCTGACGGATAGGACTATTATGAATATGCTGATGAGGCATCCTGCTACAGGGTCCAGTACGACCCATTTTCCTCCGAATGCCATCGCGCAGCCTATACCTATCGCGGAACCGACGGAAGAAAGGGCATCGGTACGGTGATGCCAGGCATTCGCAATCATCGCCGGGCTGTTTGTGCGTTTGCCCGTGGCTGCAGTCCACTGATAGAGTATTTCCTTGACAACTATCGAAATGACAGCCGCCCACAAGGCTATGCTGCCAGGGACTTCAAGGGTTCCGCCGGAAAGTACCACCCTGATTTTTGATACTCCTTCTGCCATAAGCTTTCCGCCCACGGCCAGAAGCATCAGGGCTACTACGACAGTCGCCAGTGTCTCATATTTGCCGTGCCCGTAGTCGTGTCCCCTGTCCTTTTCCTTGGATGACAGACGCACCATAACCAATATGACGAAATCGCTGGCCAGGTCTGAAATGGAGTGTACCGCATCCGCCACCATTGCGGAACTCTTTCCAAGGAGTCCTGCAATCATCTTTAGTACTGAGAGCAACAGATTGACTGCCGCTCCCCAGATTGTCACACGCGATATGGTATGTTCCCTGTCTTTTTGCATAAGAGTACGTAAAAATAAGCAAAATATTTGTCTATCTTTGAATAATAAACCACTAATTATGGACATCAGAAAATTATTTCTCGGACTGGCTGTCGCAGCACCTTTTGCCTTGTCGGCACAGAACAAGCCATATTTGCAGAATCTTCCGTATTATGTTGAGAATCTCAGCGTTTTCGAAGAAGGCCAGGAAGAGGGCCGTGCCTTCCACCTGCCTGAAGGCAGTGTTTCACTGAACGGGACCTGGAAGTTCCTGTATTGCGAGTCACCTTATGATGTCCCGCAGGACTTCTTCAAGCCTTCATTCAATGACCGCAGGTGGTCCGACATAGCAGTGCCGTCCAATTGGGAGATGCAGGGCTTCGGACAGGCGATGTTCAGGAATACCACTACACCGTGGCTGTCACTCCGCCCTCAGTCTGCAGACACCGGAAGCGGCGTAATAGCCGTCACTCCGCCTGACATTCCTATGGATATCAATCCTACTGGTGCATACAGGACATCTTTCAACATCCCTTCATCCTGGAAGGGAGAACAGGTGTTCCTCCGGTTCGAGAAGGTTGCATCCGCGTCTTTCGTTTGGATCAATGGGGAGCAGGTCGGCTATAACGAAGGTGCCCAGGAGCCGTCCGAATACAATATCACACGTTATGTCAAGCCTGGAAGGAACCAGCTTTCCGTGCTGGTGCTGAAATATTCAGACGGAGCATATATGGAGATGCAGGACTTCTGGAGGCTTGCGGGAATCTTCGATGACGTAACACTCTACCATACGCACGACGCAAGGATATTCGATTATCAGGTGATAACCGATTTTGACAGCTCCTTCAAGGATGCCGAAGTAAGCTTAGCCGTGGATGTAAAGACTTATGAAAACCCGGCTTCCGGTCTGTCCCTCCTGGCTGAAATATCACGTGACGGTGCCATCGTTGCTAGTATGGAAAAGAGCGGCATAGATGTAGCTGCCGGTGGGAAGAGCACTGTACGTTTCGTGTCGGAAGTGACATCTCCGCTCAAATGGACAGCAGAAACTCCCGACCTCTATGACCTTACGATGACACTCAGGGATGCTTCAGGCAATGTCGTCGACAGGATGAGCAAGAGGATGGGATTCAAGAAAACCGAAATCATCGACGGAGTATTCTATCTCAACGGGCAACCGATAAAGGTCAATGCACAATGTTCGCATATGCAGCATCCTGTACTTGGGCATGCAATGGACGAGGCCACTGTGCGGAAGGACTTCGAGATATTGAAGCAGTTCAACTTCAATGCTGTCAGGAC
>JAZUKB010000067.1:0-4180 GCA_045643085.1 Candidatus Cryptobacteroides sp. | reverse complement strand
GATTCAAGTGAACAGTGCAACAAGGGTGTAAGATTGTGAAGGCGCGGCGTGCGAGGGCGGAAGTTATCCTCGGCAGAGCGAGGAGAGCCACTTCCCCGAGCTCCCCGCAGCTCTGACGGGAGATAACTTCCGCAGGGCCGGAAACGAAAAAAGAGCCTGCGTTGCCGCAGACTCCCGGTTCAAGGCCGTATCTTTGCAGTCAATTCACCACAAACGATTGCATGAAATACAGACACTTGAGTCCGGAGCAAAGATACACAATAAGTGTATTGCGACAAAGGGATGTGCCTATGTCCCCTGCAGAAATTGCAAGAACGATAGGCGTACACAGGAGTACGGTGAGCCGTGAACTGAAGAGGAACAGCGATGGTCGCGGCCATCACAAATACAATCACGACCTTGCGCAGCGCAAGGCGGACAAGAGGATGAAGAACCGTCCGCACGCTTGCAAGTTCACTGATGAGATGAAGAAGGAGGCCCGTCGCTACATTGTATATATGGACTACAACCCGGAGCAAGTAGCCGGCAGATACAAGATGCAGGGCAAGGAGATGGTCTCATATGAGACGCTGTACCAGTGGATATGGGATGAGAAGAAGCATGGAAATAGAGAGTTATCCGATCATCTCCGCCACAACGGCCGCAAGTATGGGAAAAGAGGTGCCGCAAACAGGTCCAGAGGCATAATCAAAGACCGCATAGGCATTGAGCAGCGGCCTCAGATAGTGAATGAGAAGAGCCGCTTCGGCGACTTTGAGATAGATACAATGATAGGCAAGAACCATAAGGGAGCCATCATGACGACAAACGACAGATGCACACATATCGTGCTGATCCGCAGGCTTGAAGGGAAAGAAGCCGCCCCTCTTGCCGAGGCAGCAGTAGAGGCCCTGTCGCCATACAAACAAATGCTACACACAATAACGGCTGACAACGGAAAAGAGTTCGCAAGACACAAGGAGATCGCAGAGAAACTGGGAGTCCAGTTCTACTTTGCAAGACCGTACCACTCCTGGGAGAGAGGTGCAAACGAGAACACCAACGGCCTGATATGCCAGTACATCCCCAAAGGTACGGACTTCAGCACACTGACAGAAGAGTTCATTGCCGAGGTCGAATGGAAATTGAATAATCGACCGAAAAAATCACTCGGATACCTGACACCGTTGGAGTAATTAAAAAAAAAGTATAACTTTACAACCGATAGTGCTGTTGCACTGTCAAATTAAATTCGGCAAATAATGGAATTGAATATCAAAAACTTAATCTGTGTCTCGTTAACGATTCTCGCCGTGTCGTTGCCGGCATACGCTGTAAAAACGATAGAACTGGACAGCGGAAGCGTGAAGTATGTTTGTGAGACTGGCAAGTCAAAGGACTTTCCGATAGTATCAAAGAATAACGTTGCGGATATCCTGGTAAGTGATGATGACTGGCCTGGAGTACTCCGGGTGGCTGATGACCTCAGCGCGGATGTATGCCGTGTGACAGGCAGGACACCGGAAGTGATTCATGCGTCTTCGTTGTCCAAAGGCGCAATCATCGTCGGCACACTGGGGCACAGTAAACTTGTCGATGATTTTATCGCGAGCACGAAGATCGATGTGTCTTCCATCAAAGGACAGTGGGAATCGTACATCATACAGACGGTAGGTGACAATCTGCTTATTGTGGGAAGTGACAGACGTGGAACGATTTTCGGCGTATACGATCTTTCCGAGCAGATCGGGGTATCACCTTGGTACTGGTGGGCGGATGTGCCTGCTGAACAACATGGAACACTGTATGTCTCAAACGGGCGGTACCACCAAACGTCCCCTGCAGTCAAGTACAGGGGCATTTTCATCAATGATGAAGAACCTTCCTTCGGCGGCTGGTGCAAGAACAAGTTCTCCGAGGGCCCTGATGACACTGGCGTGAATTCGAAGATGTACGCACATATGTTCGAACTCATCCTTCGTCTGAGGGCCAATTATCTCTGGCCAGCTATGTGGGGGAAGTGTTTCAATGAGGACGATCCGATGAGCCCTGTGGTTGCCGACTATTACGGTGTCGTTATGGGAACTTCGCATCACGAGCCTATGATGAGAAGTCAGACTGAATACACGAAACGTCAGAAAGATGTCGGAGCATGGGACTATTCAGTCAATTCTGACAACCTTGATGCATTCTGGAGAGAAGGAATACGCAGAAACAAGAACTACGATAATGTCATCACTATCGGTATGCGCGGCGACGGAGATGTCGCTATGGGGAACGGAGATGATATGGAAAATATCAAAGTCCTTGAAAGTGTGATTGAGTCACAGAGAAAGATCATAAAGGAAGAATATGGAAAAGAGCCATCCGAAGTACCGCAGATGTGGGCTCTCTTCACTGAAGTGCAGAGATATTATGATGCCGGAATGCAGGTCCCTGACGATGTCACACTGCTTTTCTGTGACAATAACTGGGGGTATATCAGACGCATAGGTCCTGAGGCTGAAAAGAAAAGATCTGGGGGAATGGGTTTGTACTATCATATCGATATGAACGGTGGCCCTTGGAATGATCGTTTCGTGAACTCCACCACCGTCCCAAAACTTCGCGAGCAATTGGGCCTGGCATATGATTCCGGGATTGACAGACTCTGGATAATCAATGTCGGAGACCTGAAGCCTAAGGAGTATCCGATTGATTTCATCATGCGTTTTGCCTGGAATCCTGATAAATATGGTCCGGACTCCTGTGATGAATACACAAAGTCTTGGGCGGCTCTTAATTTCAATGACGAGCTGGCAGATGAAATCGCGGATGTGGTTTCAAAATACTCGAAATATGTTCTTATGCGCAAGCCTGAGGTCAACCTGCCAGGCATCTTCAGCGTGATGAACTATCAGGAGTCAGAGAGGATGATCGAAAAATGGAATGACCTGGAGAAGGCAACGGACAAGATTCTTGAAAGACTTCCGGAAAAATATTATGATGCTTTCTACCAGCTTGTGGAATATCCTGTCAAGGCTTCCGCCACGGCAGCTAAGATTTATCTGATGGCAGGCATCAATCAGGTCTATGCTCAGCAGGGCCGGCTGTCTGCAAAGGATTATGCTGACGAGGTCCTGAGACTGTACCGATATGACATAGAGCTTGAGGAAAAGTACAACAAGGAGATTGCCGGCGGCAAATGGGACGGAATTATGAGGAATATCCATCTGGGCTATACTCAATGGTCAATGCCACATGCTAATACATTGCCTCAGCTTCTAGCTCCGGTCGCACAGCCATATCCGTCACTCGGACTGGCGGTTGAAGGTGTTGAAGGTACTTCCGTAGTTCGTGGACCAATGAGACTGCCAGCTTTCGACTGCGTTTCCGACCATCATTACTTCGAACTTTTCAACCGTGGTACTGGTGAACTCAATGTTGATATGAGAGCGGCCCAGCCGTGGATAATCCTTTCGGAAAACAGCGTTTCCTTCACTGACGAGAAAAGGATAGAAGTCTCTGTGGACTGGGACAAGATGTCTGACGGAAGAAACATGGGCTCGATAACGATCATGAGCCCTGATGGCAGAGCAAGTGTTATGGTGACGGCTGTCAAATCGGATGTTCCCGTCAATGAATACGCCATACTGGCAAAGGATTACTCCTCAAAGCGTGATGCTGCGGATGCACATATCACTTTCTTCCCTGACCTCGGACGAGGTGAAGGTTGCGTTGGCGTATATCCTCGTCTTCCGAAGGATTACGACTTCCAGACGGCACCATCCCTCAGCTACAAGGTTGCATTGAAGGACGGAACCAACAAAATCTGTCTCGGACTCAAACCTGTTCAGGATGTGCACCCTGAAAGAGGCCTTTATATCGCGGTGTCCGTGGATGATGGAGAACCTGTAATCCTGGATGGTAGGAAAGGACTTGTAGACACATTCTCTGAATATACCCCCGGCAACCTCGCTCATAGCAAAGTCCTCAAACCGCTCCCGAGAGTTGAAAACTATCCTCTTATCTCAAGGGACAACAACAGGCGCAGTGAGGTGTTCGACGATATGAAGTGGTTGGATGCAGACCTGGATGCCTCGGCCGGAATGCATGAACTGAAAATCTTCTTCATTCATCCGGAGTTCGTTCTTGAAGAGATTGTAGTGAATCCTGACCGTAAGAGTTACTTAGGACCTCTTCCGGTTGTCCTTCAATAAAG
>JAZUKB010000066.1:0-25168 GCA_045643085.1 Candidatus Cryptobacteroides sp. | reverse complement strand
TGTATCCGCCCGTATTCGCCATCTCACTCAATGTCAAGTTATATGGGGCGGTAACAGTTTTGTCAGGGCCGCTGACCACGATTGTGAGTCTGTCATCCTTCTTGATAACAGCCTCATATTCAGATGTCAGTTTCTTCAGATTGACGTTATCGATGTCCTGAAAATAGACGATGTCCTTATAGGAGGTACAACTTGCCGCCACGGCAAGAACACACAGACACAAAAGATATTTGATATAGCGCATAACAACCTTGGTTAACACGGATTATTAAGGCTGCGAAGTTATAAAATATTACAGATATTTCAAAGGACTTGCACGAGCGAATCGCTTTGTGATATGAAAATAGCCTGTTTTGCCACACCTTTGGAAGACCGGTTAAACAGACTTCAAAAGGACACAAAATGTGTCAACTGCCTTCTGACGCACGAAAAACATAGGCAGATTCAAATTTGAGAGCATAGAGGATTTTGGAGCGCATTATGCTTCTAGCCTCTCCGCATATTTCCATTATACGTGGTACATCATTGTATGTGGCTCTGCGGACTGTCATAGCAGGTGCAAATCTACTCAAAAATAACTATCATTCATCAGTATATATTGGCAATCTTATCCTATATTTGTACAGAGTTGGAAGTCGAAAACATTCGTTCTCAAATATTAAAATTATGAAGACATTTTTCAGAATATCGTTATTTCTCCTGATTGCAGCTGTAACAGTCACTGGGATAATGTTCGGACCGTTGGTCAAAGGGGCGATGTCAGTCAGCAAACTTGATGAAGGTATCTATTGCCTTGAATTTTCCGGTGATGACGGATTTGCAGGATTCCTTGAGCAAGGAGGAGCAGCTGATGCAGCCGGGCTTTCTGTATACATTGCTGATTTCCTGTCACACGGTTTTGCAAAACAGCCTGAAATCGAGCCCGTGGAGCAGAATTTCGGATGCTCTACTATGGCCGCAATCACACCGGATGGCACAAGGCTTATGGGACGCAACTTCGACTGGCAGGACTGTCAATGTATAATCGCGAAAGTCAACCCGAAAGGCGGCTACAGATATATCTCAGCCTTCAATCCTGATTTTTTTGGCTTCGGCCCGGATTGGAAGCCGGAAGGTTTTGCCAATCAGTATATTGCCCTAGCCACCCTGTTTACCGCGCTCGACGGTGTAAATGAAAAGGGGCTTGCTGTCGCAGACCTGACTGTAGGAGAGAATGCCGAGATTCATCAGGATAACGGCAAGCCGGATTTAACCACAACTTGTGCAATCAAATATCTGCTGAAGACTGCCGCTTCGGTGGATGAAGCTGTGGCGCTTCTCGAAGGAATCGATTTCCATTCGGACATAGGAGCCTTGCATCATCTGTCAATTTCAGATGCTTCAGGCCGAAGCGTTGTTGTAGAATGGATCGATGACAGGATGGTGGTGACCGATTCGCCAATTGTCACCAACCACTATCTATGTCCCGAGAATTTTGGGGCAGGGCTGCATGAAGGAGACCGCCGCTTCGAAACACTTCAGGGCATACGCGACTCTCTCGGGGCCACGATGAGTGAAGCGCAGATGCTTGATGCAATGTCTGCTGCATGGCAATCCTGGAGCCAGGCGCCGGTCACAAACGGAGGTACGCAATGGACTGCCCTGTTCAATCTCTCAAAGCCGGGTGCCGATTACATATGGCAGCGCGACGCCGCAAAACGGTTCCACTTCGACCTGTAGAAGAATCACATATGTCATAAAGTTGTATATATTTGTATACAATGTATATAACCCGGCAATATGATTAAGGACATCGCACACATCGCTCTGAATCCATTGGATATGGACAGGAGCATCGAGTTTTTCGAGAAAGTCTTCGGGTGGAGGATGGTTTTCGAGCTCCATCACGAAAACGGGGACCCCTGGATAAAATACGTAAAGATCTGCGAGGGACATTTCCTCGAGTTGTTCTATGACGGATTGAATGACCGGGACTACGCATTTGATTTCAAGAAAACCGGCTACAACCACCTGTGCGTGACCGTCGGTAATATCCGCAAGACACTGCAGGAGATCTATGAGAAGGGATATATCGATTCGCCGGAGCCGGATACTGAGAAAAGCCTTAACAGGAATCTCTGGCTTTACGACCCGGACGGCAACGGAATCGAACTGCAGGAGTATGTGCCGGAGTCGGTGCAGATGAAGAGCAACGAGGGTCCATACGAATTCGGACGAGATGGCTATACGGGCATAGGACACGCCTGCTTTGTCTGCAAGGAAATCGAGGCTTCGCTGGATTTCTATTGCAACAAGTTGGGTCTGAAACTGATCGGAGTCCAGGACAATGACCAGGGTCAGCCGTGGCTTCACTATGTCCGCATCACTGACGGCGTGTATCTGGAACTTATCCCTGACGGAGAGGGTGAGAACCCGAACAAGGGCTGGAATTCCCGCGGATTCAACCACCTCTGTCTGGAGACGGACAATCTTACCGAGGACGTCGAGAGGCTCAGGTCAATCGGAGTCAATATCGATCAGGAGCCGAAAACAGCCGCCGACCTGAACTGGCAGGCCTGGATTCACGATCCGGACGGCAACAAGATAGAACTTATGATGATCAATCCTGATTCACCTCAAGCAAAAGCATAGTTATGAAATCATTCAGAATATTTTTGTGCCTTGCAGCAGCCTTTGCAGGCTGTCTTCAGGGGCACTCACAGGACAGGGTTACAAACAAGATACTCGAGACAGGCCGTGAGGACAACCGCACGATGGAATATGCGGACTACCTCGCGAACCGCATCGGAGGGCGCATCATCGGTTCAGGAGCCTTGGAAGAGGCGGAGAAATGGGTTGCATCCCAATTCCGTTCCTGGGGACTGGAAGTCGTGATGCAGGAAGTCGGAGAGATCAACGTGGGCTTCGAGCGCGGCCCCTGGTCCGGAAGGATGTTATCCGAGGACGGTATGGTCCTTCACTTCGGTACTCCTTCCTATACCGCAGGGACAAAAGGACCGCAGAAAGGGCACGTAGTGCTGGAGCCACACACGAAGAACGAGTTCAACAGGATAAAAGGCACACTGAAGGGAGCCTGGGTGCTTATGGACAGCATATCCTCGGGATGGCCGATAGACTGGAGGGAACAGACCGATTCACTGCTGTACAATGAGATGGTGGAAGCCGGGATTCTGGGTTTCATCCAGAAGGCTGACCGGCATATGACCCTACTGTACGACAGGAAGCACTGCTACGACCTGACACCGGACAACCTCCCTACCGTATGTGACATCAAACTCGACCCCGAACAGTTTGACATCATCCGCCGGAAGGCTGTGCAGAAGCAGGACTTCCTCCTTGAATTCGACATCCGCAACCACTTCCGTATCGGTCCGGTGAAGTATCACAACGTAATCGGAATCCTGCGCGGCAGGAAACATCCTGACGAATATGTCCTGTTGGGAGCGCATCTCGACTCGTACGACTGCGCCACGGGAGCCGTCGATGACGGCAACGGCACAGCGGTCACAATGGAAGCGGCACGTTTGATTGCAAGCAGTGGCGCCAAGCCCGACCGTTCGATAATGTTCTGTATCTGGACAGGTGAGGAATTCGGTCTGTACGGATCGAAGTATTTCGTTGAAAACAAGACTGTCCCGTATGACAAGATATCGAACTACTTCAACAGGGATGGCGGTCCTACGCTTACCACCGCCATTTCAGTTCCGCAGGCGATGTATGATGATTTCGTGAAAGTATGCAAACCTATAGCGGACTTTGTCGAAGACGCACCGTTCCAGGTGAACGTACGCCAGGGAGAGCCGGGACCCAGACCGGAAAGGGCAGGCGGCTCTGACCACGCATATTTCGCAATGAACGGGATACCTACGATTTCGTTCCGGGAGAGCGACCCGTACGGGCTTGGTTTCGACTACAGGGAGATATGGCACACGGAGAAGGACAGATACAACAAGCTGATTCCCGAATATATGGAACCTTCAGCCGTCATAAATGCCGTGGTCGCATACGGGCTTGCCAACCTTGACCACCTCCTTTCAAGAGAAGGTCTTTACAATAACTGATAAAGCCAAAACTATAAAGCAAATTATGCTGAGAAAACTAAGAATCATTCTGGCCGTATTGTTCTTCGCAGGTATTACCCTGCTGTTCATAGGCATAGGCCAGCAGTGGTGGGGATGGATGGCGAAACTGCAGTTCCTGCCGTCCTGCCTTGCCTTGAATTTTGCCGTCATAGGCGGCATCCTGCTCCTGACCTTCCTGTTCGGTCGTATCTACTGCTCTGTCATCTGTCCGATGGGCGTATTCCAGGACCTTGTCATCTGGATACGCAGACAGTTCGGAAAACTGACATCAGGCAAGGCAAAACATTTCAAATTCAACAAGGAGCACAAATGGGTGCGCTATCCGGTACTCATTCTTACGATAGCCGCCATTGCTGCGGGGCTGCAAGTCGTCGTTGCAATCATCGGCCCTTACAGCGCGTATGGAAGGATTGTCCGCAGCACATATTCATACCACGCCAGCTAAAGAGGATAAACGATTATCTGGAGAAGCTGAAACAGGATACACTTGAATAAAGGCCGGTCAACCTGACTTTATATGGTCAGGTCAACCGACTTGAGATCCTCATCCCTGGATGAACCACCGTAAAGGATCTGGTAGCGTCCGGACTTGACGGAAAGACCGTCAATGGATTCGTCATAATATTCGAATGCCTCGTCAGTGAGACGGATCTTGACTGTGACCGTCTGACCGGCCTCGATGCTTACCCTCTTGAATCCCTTGAGAGATTTGATAGGCGCATCAGGATTGTCGAGAGACTTGACATATACCTGAACGACCTCCTGCCCGTCAATGGAGCCGGTATTCGTGACAGGGATGAAAATCTCTTTGCGTCCCTTGAGGGTGGCGTTGCCATATTCGAACGTGGTATAGCTCAGTCCATAACCGAATGCATACAGAGGTTCTCCGTGGAAATATCTGTATGTCCTGCCTTCCATATTGTAATCCTCGAAATCAGGAAGCTGATCGGTAGATGCATAGAAGGTGACAGGAAGGCGTCCCGCAGGATTGTAGTCTCCGAAGAGCACCGCAGCGACAGCGTGTCCCATAGCCTCACCGGCATACCAGGCCTGAAGGAGGGCGTCATACTCGTGCTCGATGGCTCCGAAACCGATGGCGGAACCCGAACAGTTCACGAGGATAACCGGCTTGCCTGTAGCGTCCATAGCTGCAATAAGCTCCTGCTGTACGTCAGGAAGCTCTATCCTTGTACGGTCCCCACCTGAAAAACCGTCATACTGGACAGGCATCTCCTCGCCTTCGAGACGGGCTGAAAGACCACCGACGACAATGATTGCATCGGCATCCGCAACCTTCTGTGCAAGTGCATCGAAATCAGGGAGCACACGGCGGAAGAAATCAACTGCGAGGAATGCATATCCTTCATTCGCCTTGGTGTACTCAACTTTGACGTCATATGTCCTGCCTTCTACGACAGGGAATGTGAGGGATGGTTCCTCGTAACGTGACATCCTGAAACCACCGCCGTTGGACTCCTTCTGCTCGGCAACGACCTTTCCGTTGACAATGAGTTTGTATGCGTCGTTTCCACGGACGGTGTAGTACAGGTCACCCGTGAAATCAGCGGTGAACTTGCCTGTAAACCGCGCACTGAAATCCTTGTCAGGCATACCCGGTTCGAAACGATGGTCACCCATCGTATGCTTCGAATAGCTTGTCGTATAATCGTTGGATGCGATTGCATCACCCTCGAACTTCTGTCCGTTGAAATAATCGGCGTGGATTCCCTTGCCGTCGTTGAAGCTACCCATATAATTGATGGTCATATACTTGTCAACGAGTTCGCACGCCTGGTCATATACAACCTCAGCATCCGGCACGAGCTCCTTGATGGCGTCAACTATGGAAAGGGTGTGTTCCTGTGTAGGAGTGCCGTTGTAGTTGCCGAGATGCATTGATACATTGTTGGCATTTGGACCGACTACGGCAATCTTCTTGATGTCCTTCGAGAGAGGAAGTATTCCGTTGTTCTTGAGAAGCACCATTGCCTCACGTGCGGCCTTCTCGGCAAGCGCATTATGCTCAGGGCTGCTCATATCATCCTTTCCGAGGTCCTTCCAAGGATCCAGTTCCACAGGGTCGAGAGTGCCCAGTTCTATCCTTGCACGGAGCACTCTGCGGAGGCTGGCATCAACCTCCTCTTCAGTAAGAAGTCCACGCTCGACAGCCTCTGTGATGGCCCTGTAACTTGTACCGCACTCAACGTCCGTACCGGCCTTTATTGCAGCTGCAGTTGCAGTTGCTGCATCCGGATGGGTCTCGTGCTGTCCCTTCCTATAGAAATTGTCTATGGCGCCGCAATCCGAAACGACGAATCCTTCGAAGCCCCACTTGTCACGAAGAATATCGGTAAGCAGCCTTTCACTTCCGCAGCAAGGATCGCCTTCATAACGGTTGTATGCGCCCATAACCTCCTCTACCTTTCCTTCTACGACAAGTTTCTTGAAAGCGGGAAGGTACGTCTCCCAGAGGTCACGCTGGGAAACAGACACGTCGAAACGGTGTCTTGACGGTTCCGGGCCGCTGTGCACGGCGTAATGCTTCGCACAGGCGTGTGTCTTGACATAATCCTTGTTGTTGCCCTGCATACCCTTTACGAGTGCAGTACCCATAACGCCTGTGAGGTACGGATCCTCTCCCGAGGTTTCCTGTCCGCGTCCCCACCTCGGATCACGGAAAATGTTGATGTTTGGACACCAGAAAGAAAGTCCCTGGTGCCAGGCGCCACCGGTCGGCTCCGTCTTTCCGAACTGATTGTGATCTGTGATGTTCCAATGGGCGCGGGCCTCATCGGAAACGACCGTATAGATTTCGTACTGCTGTTCAGGATCGAAGGTCGCCGCAAGGCCGATTGCCTGCGGGAACACTGTCGCATCCTGTGCACAGATACCGTGACAGGCCTCAGACCACCAGTTGTAGGCCGGTATGCCGAGCCTGTCGATGGAGATGGAGCCGTTCATCAAAAGGCCCTCTTTCTCCTCAAGAGTAAGCAGGGAGATCAGATTGTCCACTCTCTCGTCCACAGAAAGTTCAGGGTTCTGGAACGGATACTCATAGACAGTCTTTTCCGCACATCCCGTCAAGGCAAGAAAGGATGACAGGATCAAAGAAATAGTTAAAGATTTACGCATAATGTTATTATATGGTTGGTATTATTTCCGCATTGATTTCGAGTTTGCCGAGCGACTTTCCACCTGCATCGAGCAGCTCCACATACCTGTACACTGTCCCTTTCTCCCCGTAAGGATTGTACGACACGGTGATATCCAGCATCTCTCCCGGTTCAAGTGTCACCGCCTGTGCGAGTACCTGGACACAATTGCAGCTCGGAACGAAGTTCTGTATCCTGACACTGGCGTTGGACACATTGACAGCCGTAAACGTATGGAAGGCCCTCGCACCATCCTCCTGCAGCTGGCCGCAATTCCATACATTGTGGTCAAATTCCAAAGAGGAGCCATCCTCGTTCCCGCCCAATTCAAAATGCTGGTAGTCCTTTATGAAACGCCAGTCCCCTCCCCAATCGAATCCTTTCTCCTTGAAAAGGCGGTAGCACAGGTCACCTTTTTCAATCTTGTATGGAAAGTCGGCCTTACGGTCGAGGAATGTAGCGGATATCGACGGCTCAATATGCACTTTACCGTTTGACAGCGCCTTGTAATATGGATTGTAAAGAGGATTGATATCGACGGCAATACCGTAACCGTGTTTTGAGACCACTTTCGAATTGCCGACGAACCTGAAATTGAAGCAGGATGAATTGTTGGCACGCATCGACATCTCGTCATCCGCATCCCAATAGTCAACGAGACGCATCCTTTCTATAGGGTATGACTCCTTGTAAAGTTCGTGCAGGATATCCAGCACATCTTCGGCTACAACCACGTTGACGACCATCTCCCCTACCGTCGCATGGCCATAGAAGTCCCGATGGAGGCACAGAAGGTATCTCAGTGATTCACGTGGCACGGTGCAGTCTTCCTTGAAGCTCCTTCCCTGCATCAGGGCGAAGATATCGTCAGGAACCATCTGGCAGGAAAAGAATCCGGAATCACCGACTTCACTGATGTACGCATCAGGAACAATATCTCCGGGACGATAATGTTGGACCTCACTGACACCTGGGCGGCAAGCAGCCGAAAGTGCCACAATAACGACCAGAAAGATACACCTGCTGATACGATCCATATACCGTTTGAATTTACACTGTCAAATTTAACATTTTTTCTTAATTTGCGTCAAAAGAGTACTTGCTCATATGTCGGGAAATAAGTAACTTGTGGACTCCAAACAACTTTGAATTGAAAATACAACTTACCTGGAAGGAACGTATCGGATACTGTTCCGGAGAATTGGCCCAGAACCTGATCTACCAGACGGTCAGCATCTGGCTGCTTTTTTACTACACTAACGTGTACGGACTGAAGCCGGAGCTTGCTGCAGTGATGTTCCTCATTGTCCGAATCGTGGACGTGCTGTGGGATCCGTTCGTAGGCACCCTCGTTGACCGTTCCTATCCGAAATGGGGCAAGTACCGTTCCTGGCTGATAATCGGAGGAATCCCGCTTGCCGGTGCTGCGGTCCTCTGTTTCTGGAACGGATTCGACTCGTCGCTCCTTTATGCTTATGTGACCTATGTGGCCCTGAGTATGTGCTTCACACTGACAAGCGTACCGTACGGAGCGCTCGGGGATTCCCTGACCAGGGATGTCGATGAACTGACCGTACTGACGAGCGTAAGGATGATCTTCGCCAACGTGGCCGGCCTGCTTATCAAGACACTCCCCCTTATAATAGCCATCTTCGCACCGAAGATATATAACCCCGCCACAGGCACCACGGAAGCCGTGTACAATACTCCGGAAGCATCGTCAGCCTGGCTGATCACGATGTCCATATTCGCAATAGCCGGTCTGGCGCTTCTGATATTCTGTTTCTCCCAGACGAGGGAAAAGATTGTGATGAGCGCGAAGCAGTCGGCCGGAGTGAAATTCATCGACCTCTGGAAGGAGCTGACCGGGAACAGGCCGTTGCGTGTGCTGTCGATTTTCTTCATAATCACCTTTGCCACGATGAGCATCAGCAACGCGGCGGACTCATACTTCCTGACATACGTCGCGGGAGCAAATCCGCTCAAGACATCGACATTTATGTGGCTCGGTACAATACCGGCCTTCATATTCATTCCGCTCGTCCCGGCCATCAAGAAACGGACGGGCAAGAACAGGTTGTTCTACATATTCATAGGCGTATCCATAATAGGAATGATCCTGATGTATGTATCCGCGACAGTACCGGGGCTGCGTTCCAACTTCACGCTGCTCTGCATATCCCAGTTCATAAAGAGTACAGGAATACTTGTCGCCACAGGCTATATGTGGGCGCTGGTCCCGGAGGTCGTGACTTTTGGCGAATACCTGACCGGAAGACGTGTCGCAGCAATAGTCACGGCGCTCATCTGCATATTCATGAAGGCGGGAATGGCTCTCGGAGGAGTAGTCCCGGGTCTTGTGCTGTCCTGGGTCGGATTCAATGCCGGAGCGGCATCGCAGACATCCCTGTCTCTCAACGGAATAATCTGGCTGGTTACAGCCATACCTGCGGCGCTGATGCTGGTTTCCGCCTTTGTAATCAGCAGATATGAGCTCAGCGACAGCAGAATGGCCGAAATCAACTCAATCGTAGAATCAAGACATAAACAGGATCAATAATGTATCTCGGAGTCTCATCATCGCTGAGCCATTCCACACCGGAGGAATGGGCAGCAAAACACAAGGCGCTCGGCCTGAAATCAGTAGTATTCCCCGTTGACTGTACTGCCGGAGAAAAGACTATAATGGCATACAAGGATGCCGCGCAGAAGGCAGGGCTTGTCATAGCCGAAGTCGGGATATGGAGAAACACCCTGGCCGCCGACCCTGCTGAACGCAGGAAATGGATTGACTATGCCGTGGAGCAGCTCAAGATGGCCGACCGTATTGGGGCCGTATGCTGCGTCAATGTGGTAGGAACCCCGTACGGGCCGCGTTGGGATGGAGGATATCGTGACAATTTCAGCGATGAGCTATGGGAAAAGGCAGTCAATATGATACGTGAAATCATAGACAGCGCAGAGCCGGAGCACACAAAATTCTGTATTGAATCGATGCCGTGGATGATACCGAGCAGCCCGGACGAGTGTCTCCGACTGATGGATGACGTCGACAGACCTCAGATGTCGGCCCATTTGGACATCGTCAATATGATCACTTCTCCCGAAAGATATTTTTTCAACGACAGGTTCATCCGCGAATGTTTCGAAAAACTCAAGGGAAGGATATGCAGCTGCCATCTCAAGGACATCAGGCTGAAGGAGGAATACACCTTCCAGCTTGAAGAGTGCGCCTGCGGGGAAGGCAGCCTGGACCTGGGGCTCTACACCTCACTCGCCACACGGGAAGATGAAAAGATGCCTATGATCATAGAGCATCTGCATACCGACCTGGAATACGAGCAAAGCATCAGATTTGTAAAGGAATACATAAAATAATAAACGATATGAAAAGAGCTACTATCATTCTTGCACTGTTGCTGTCTTCGCTGGCAGCCGGAGCGACCACGCCGTTATGGCTTCGTGACGTGAAGATTTCACCTGACGGGGAGAAAATTGCATTCTGCTACAAGGGGGACATCTGGTCCGTTCCGGCAGCAGGAGGAACAGCCGTGCGACTGACAACACTTGACAGTTATGAAGCAAATCCTGTCTGGAGCCCTGACGGAGCCAGCATCGCATTTGCAAGCGACCGCAACGGCGGATACGACATCTACATAATGCCGTCGGAAGGCGGCAGCGCGAAGAGACTTACATACAACTCCGCTTCTGAGATTCCATCGACATTCACCCCTGACGGAAAGAACATCCTGTTCAGCGCCACAATCCAGGATCCGGCACAGAGTGCGCTGTTCCCATATTCAGCAATGACGGAGCTGTATTCTGTACCCGTTGATGGAGGCAAGACACGTCAGGTATTCGGGACACCTGCAGAACTCATAAGCTACAGCCCGGACGGCAAATTCTTCGTATATCAGGACCGTAAGGGCGGAGAGGACGAATGGCGCAAGCACCATACCTCATCCATCACGAGGGACATCTGGAGATACGACACAGCCACCGGTAAACACACGAACCTGACGGAGCGTCCTGGAGAAGACCGCAACCCGGTGCTCAGCGCAGATGGCGGGAGCGTCTATATCCTGAGCGAAGTCAACGGAGGCACTATGAACGTATGGTCCATCCCTGCGTCAGGCAGGAGCGGCTCCTGGAAGCAGCTCACTTCCTTCGATACACATCCGGTACGTTTCCTCTCCAGAGGCGGGGACAGACTCTGCTTCACCTGGGACGGGGAGATATACACTATGACAGAGGGTTCCAAGCCTTCGAAGGTGGCGATAGACCTAACTCTCGACGAAGAGAACAACACGGAACTGATGCATCTGAGTTCCGGTGCGACAAGTTCAGCCGTAAGCCCTGACGGCAAGCAGATTGCGTTTATTGTCCGCGGAGAGGTATTCGTCACATCGGTCGAGTACAACACCACAAAGCAAATCACACACACTGCGGCCGCCGAGCGCGGGGTGGACTTCGGAAAGGACAACCGTTCCATCGTATATTCAAGTGAGCGGGACGGCATATCACAGCTCTACATCGCTAGGATTGCACGGGACGAAGATCCGAACTTCCCCAACGCCACGCTTATCAACGAAGAAAAGCTGCTGCCGGACCTCAATGTCGAGCGCAGCAACCCAACCTTCTCACCGGACGGAAAGGAAATCGCTTTCATCGAGGACAGGATCAGACTTATGGTAGTCAACCTTGAAAGCGGAGCGGTACGTCAGGTAACCGACGGCAGCACCTGGTACAGCCAGTCCGGAGGATTCGAATACGTCTGGAGTCCTGACGGGAAATGGTTCGTTGTGGAATATACGGCGAACGGACACGAACCGTACAACGATATGGGGCTTGTAAGTGCATATGGAGGCAACATCACGAACCTGACGGCCAGCGGATATATGTCGCACTCCCCTCGCTGGGTGATGGGAGGCAATGCCATCCTTTTCGAAAGCGAAATGTACGGTATGCGTGCACACGCATCCTGGGGCTCACAAGAAGACGTATTCCTCTGTTTCGTAACCCAGGATGCATACGACAGATACCGTCTTTCAAAGGAGGACTATGAACTTGTGAAAGAAGTCGAGAAGAAGGATTCGACCGTAACAGTCGAGCTTGAAGGAATCAGGGACCGCATCGTGCGTCTCACCCCTAACAGCAGCAACCTCGGTGACGCTATTCTGAGCAAGGACGGAGAGACATTGTATTATCTCGCATCATTCGAGGGAGGTATGGACCTCTGGAAGACGGATCTCAGGGAACACGAGACCAAGCTTCTCGTAAAGTCAGCCGGTGGCGGGCACTTCGATACCGACGGTGAAGGCAAGACTATATTCCTGCTCGGCGGCAGTATGAAAAAGCTCGACGGCGACAAACTCAAGCCGATAAACTACAGAGCCGAATTCAAGCTCGACCACGAGGCGGAGAGGGAATATATGTTCAATTATGTATATCGCGAGGAGCAGAAGCGTTTCTATACCGAAGATATGCACGGAGTGGATTGGGACGCAATGACTCAGGCATACAGAAAATTCCTCCCGCACATCTCCAACAATTATGATTTCGCCGAGTTGCTGAGCGAATGGCTCGGAGAGCTGAACGTATCGCACACGGGAGGGCGTTTCTACGCCGAAGGAGCCAAGGAGCCGACGGCATCCCTGGGACTCCTGTATGACCTGGAATACACCGGAAACGGTCTCAAGGTAGCCGAGGTGGTGAAGGGAGGACCTTTCGACCACGACAGGTTTGAAATAAAGCCGGGTGATGTCATCACGGGCATCAACGGTGTGCAGATAACTCCGGAACAGGACATCAGCATACTTCTCTCCGGTCTTGCCGGGAAGAAGACCCTGGTAAGCATCAAGGGGAAGAAAGACGAGGTCGTGATCCCGATCAGCACATCAAAGATGAATTCGCTTCTCTATGACAGATGGGTCAAGCAGCGTGCAGCAGATGTGGAGAAATGGTCCGGAGGCCGTCTGGGGTATGTCCATATCGAGCAGATGAATGACGGGAGCTTCCGTCCGATGTATTCCGATGTACTCGGAAAATACAACAGGTGCGACGGAATCGTGATTGACACACGCTTCAACGGAGGCGGCCGTATGCACGAGGATATCGAAGTCCTGTTCAGCGGAGAGAAATACCTCACCCAGGTCATTCGCGGTCGCGAAAGTTGCGATATGCCGAGCCGTCGCTGGAACAAGCCGAGCATAATGATCCAGTGCGAAGCCAACTACAGCAATGCACACGGCACTCCTTGGGTTTACAGCCACCAGCACATCGGAAAGCTTGTGGGAGCACCTGTACCGGGCACGATGACGAGCGTCAACTGGGTTACAATGCAGGACCCGGACCTCATATTCGGAATCCCTGTCATCGGCTACCGCACGTCCGAGGGCAACTACCTTGAGGGGACCCAGCTCGAACCTGACATCTACGTGCTCAACTCTCCGGAGACAGTCGTCAAAGGCGAGGATTCACAGCTTCGTGCAGCCGTAGAGGCCCTGCTTGCCGAGATAGACAAATAGAATCTATTACCCAAAAGGGATAAAAGGCTATACTCCGATATCGAAGCAGAAGCCGAGGGTGATGGAATGGCCGCAAAGACTGCGGCCAGTTTCCTGATATTCATCTTACCGATCATTTGCCGGCTATTTCCTCATTTATCCACTTCTCAACCTCAGCTGTCCACTGATCCTTATACTTGAACCAAGGACCGAATCCCCATCCGTGGTTGCCACGCGGATATATGTGCATAGATGCGGAAACCTTGTTTGCAACGAGGGCCTGATAATAACGGATACTGTTCTCGACAGGGACCAGTCCGTCATCGGTGCTGTGGAGTATGAATGCAGGAGGGGTATCAGGTGTAACCTGCTTCTCGCTGCTGAACTCAATCTCGTCTTCTTCTGTGGCATTCTCTCCAAGCAGAAGGTCGTGCGAACTCATATGCGTGATGGACTTGTCCATCGAAATGACCGGATAGAAGAGAATCTGAAAGTCAGGTCTTGTCTCAGCATCGTAGTGAGTGGCGGCAGTGGAGGCAAGATGTCCTCCGGCTGAGCAGCCCTGCACCCCGAGTTTCGTGAATCCCAACTCCTCAGACATTCCGCGGAGTATTCTGAGTGACTGCTGAACGTCGCTGAGAGGCACATACTTGTGCCCGTGAGGGAGCCTGTATTCGAGTACGGCGTAAGTTACTCCGATGGAATTGTACCAGGCATTCATATCAAATGCCTCGTGTGTCTTGGAAAGCATCGCATAACCGCCTCCCGGAAGAGCCAGAATCGCTACGCCATTCGGCTCCTGAGCCTTGAAGATGGTCAGCTGCGCCTCAAATCCGGCGTCCTTACCGACTGACTCGTTTGTGTTCGGAGCACCGTCAGGCCATACTTTGAGCACGATTTTTTCCTGGGCTGAAACCTGAAGGGAAACAGCTGCGGCCGCAAGCAGAGCGGCAAATGAGAGAATTATCCTTTTCATCTTGACTGAATTAAATTATCAATTGTCCTGCAATTTAAGAAAAATATCCTCATTAACGGAATTGTTCGTAAATTGCATAAAATTAAATCATAAAGATGAAACGTATCATTTCAACACCAGACGCACCTGCCGCAATAGGACCGTATTCCCAGGCCGTCGAACTCAACGGAACAATCTACATATCCGGGCAGTTGCCTGTCAATCCTGCTGACGGCACGATTCCCGAGGATATTGCCGGGCAGACCAGACAATCCCTCACGAACATTATGGCAATTCTCAAGGAAGCCGGGCTCGGTCCTAACAATATCGTCAAGACGACGGTGCTGCTCAAGGACATCAACGACTTCGCGGCAATGAATGCCGTATATGCCGAATTCTTCCCGGAGGACAAACCGGCAAGGGCCTGCTATCAGGTCGCGGCACTTCCTAAAGGAGCTCTGGTGGAGATTGAAGCCATTGCCGGATGAAAGCCGTCAACCCTGAAATAGCCGGATACCTCGAAAGGGAGATACTCCCCCGCTACGATGCCTTTGACAAGGCGCACGGCAGGGATCACGCCCTATATGTAATGGAGCAGTCCCGGTACCTCGGCGGTTTCTACGACGTGGACCCGGACATACTCGCGGTAGCTGCGGCCTGTCACGACCTCGGACTGTGCGTCTGCCGTGAGACTCACCATCTGGAATCAGGGAAAATCATACGTTCGGACAAAAACCTCAGAAGATGGTTCAATGAGGATCAGATAGAGACCATAGCACGCGCTGCGGAGGACCATAGGGCGTCCCTCGATCACGAGCCAAGAGACATATACGGCAAGATCATAGCGGAAGCAGACAGGCAGATTGACACACGTACGGTCATAAGACGTACGATACAGTACAGCCTGAACCATTATCCCGGGTTCAGCAAGCAGGAGCACTGGGAACGCACCGTTGCACACCTGGAAGAAAAATACGCCGACGGAGGTTACCTGAAGCTGTGGATTCCCGAATCGCCGAACCGCGAGAGACTCGAGGAGCTGAGAAGGACCATAAGAGACAAGCAGAATCTTAGAGCAATTTTTGACGAGATATACAGAATTGCTTAATATTACGAGGAATAGAACAAACAGACAAAAAATACACATCTATGTACGATTCACAGAAAGGGCTGTACGTCGCCCACTGCGCTGAAGGAAGCGTAAGCATCGTTGGAAAGATGGCCAACCGCCACGGCCTTATCGCAGGCGCCACCGGTACCGGGAAAACCGTAACCCTGCAGGTTCTTGCGGAGACATTCTGCCAGGCAGGTGTCCCCTGCTTCATGGCCGATATGAAGGGAGACCTTTCCGGTATCAGCCAGAAGGGTGCAATGAGCGGATTCATCGAGAAGAGATGCGCAGAATTCGGCATCTCCGATCCGCAGTTCGACGGTTGCCCGGTCCAGTTCTTCGACGTATTCGGAGAGCAGGGACATCCGATGAGGACCACCATATCCAATATGGGGCCGCAGCTTCTGAGCCGCCTGATGGGGCTCAACGAGACACAGAGCGGAGTACTGGAGATAGTATTCCGAGTGGCGGATGACAAAAACCTTCTGCTGATCGACATAAAAGACCTCAGGTCGATGCTCAACTATATCGGAGAGCACGCTGACGAATACAGGCAGACATACGGAAATGTAAGCGCAGCCTCGATAGGTGCAATCCAGAGGGCGCTTCTGACCCTCGAATCCCAGGGAGCGGAAAAGTTCTTCGGCGAGCCGGCCTTCGACATCAACGACCTGTTCCGCACGAGGGGCGGAAAGGGCGTGATGAGCGTACTTGCGGCCGACAAGCTGATGCTCAATCCGAAGCTTTATTCATCATTCCTCCTTTGGCTCATCTCCGACATCTATGCCACACTTCCGGAAGTAGGAGACGCCGGGCTTCCTAAGCTGGTATTCTTCTTTGATGAAGCCCATACCCTGTTCACAGACACACCGAAGGCGCTTGTGGACAAGATAGAGCAGGTAGTGAGACTTATCCGAAGCAAGGGTGTCGGCATCTACTTCGTGACCCAGAGCCCGACCGACATCCCGGAGAGCATCCTCGGACAGCTCGGAAACAGGGTTCAGCACGCGCTCAGGGCCTACACGCCAAAGGACCAGAAGGCAGTGAAGATTGCTGCGGAGACATTCAGGGCGAATCCGGCTTTCAACACAAGCGAGGCGATAATGAACCTTGAGACAGGCGAAGCTCTGGTTTCGTTCCTTGACGAAAAGGGAGCCCCGTCCATCGTCCAGCGCGCAAGGATTCTGTTCCCTCTCAGCCAGATCGGGGCCATAACGGAAGCACAGCGTAAGGAAATCATAGAGTGGTCCGGTCTCGGAGGCAAATATGACAATCCTATCGACCGCGAATCCGCATTCGAAGTCCTTCTGGCCGACCAGCAGAAAGCCGAGCAGGAACAGGCTGAAGTCGAGCGTAAAGTCGCCGAACAGAAAGCCGAGGCGGAGGTGAAGGAGCAGAAGTCATCCAAGAAAGCAGGCGGCTCGAAGAGCAAGAAGAGCATAGGCGCCGCAGTGCTCACCGCGGCTGCAGGAGCGGCAATGACCAGCGTCACAAGAAGCATCGGCACTGCTGCGGCAAATGCAGTCACAGGGAAGAAGAGCAAGACCACATCCGGCAAGAACATAGCGAACAAGGCCATCACAAATGCCACGTCATCGGCCATCAGGACCCTTACACGCAGCATCCTGGGAAGCCTTGTCAAATAAGTATGAGAGGATACTTCATTGCAATATTGGCGTTGATTCTGTCGATGGCGCGACTTTCAGGACAGGATTACCTGCTTGAGATAAAGCCGGACCAGAAGGTCATACATCCGGAGCTGTTCAACCTGCCTCCGGACACGCCCATCAACGCCATACTGATGACCATACCCGAGCTCATCACAAGAAGCAATGAAGCATTCAGCAACTTTGACATACAGGTTGACGGCAAGAGCGTCGGCGAGAGCCGCGACGTAATTCTCTTCTCCACAGTCATCGCCGACGTGGAAAAAATCGAAGTATCGACATCCTCGGTCACAACACAGAAGAAGAACGGTGAAGGCGGCTCGATAAACATTATCTTCAAGGATCCGGAAAAGGGTCTTGGCGGCAAGGTGATGCTGGAAGCTACGACCGGTGTCAATATTATGCCGAGCACGACAGTGGGATACAGTTCAGGCAAGCTGGAGCTGACCGGGAATCTCAATATGCAGAGCTTCAGGACAACGAGCGAGACGGACTATATCGACTATCGGAAGGACAGGAACATATACGGCACGGATTACTTCTACCCGGATTTCCTGCAGGAGACGGCAAGGGTGAATATGAAATACAGTTTCACCGGCAACGATGTCCTCAAAGCCTGGGTTATCGAAAGCAGCGGCCGTAACATCGAGAGGAAAATCCAGAACACAATAGACGTCATCGACGGATCAGCCATCCACGGACCGGGGTGGGCATTCACGGAAGCCAAGGTTGACACGACGCATTCCCGGAAAGGTTCAACCATCCTGAATGCAATGGCCGAATATGAGCACAAGTTCAGTGAAGACTCCAAATTCACCGTCTTCGCCGGATACCAATATTCCAGAGAAGATCAGGATTGCGAATTCACAGTCCCGCATACAGTTGATGCCGAGGCCAAATATCAGACACCCATCGTGGACAGGAACGGGCATAAAGTGGTATTCAAGGGTGGTCTGAACACAACGTACAGGAAAGTCAGCACGGAAATGACCGGCAACAACAGTCTGTACCTGTCCCCGTACGTGGATTTCGAGTATACCCACGCCAAATGGAAAGTTAAGGCCGCCTTGAGATACCAGATGTACGACAGGGAGTTCAAGAGACTGGATATCCTGGAACATATCAAATACAATTCAGTCGAGCACGACGTCATCGGCAACGTCAATGCGGTATGGCAGTTCCATCCTCACAGGGCCCTGAGGTTCATAGCTTCCAGGAATCTCGTCCGTCCGGACGACGAAATGCTGTATCCGGAGTTGTTCTGGTCAAACACGAGAAAAAGATGGATACAGGGAAACCCCGATCTGTCAAGGGAATATATCCACACATTGGAGACTGATTTCATCACGGACATCCACAAGGACGAATACAGCATCATTATCAGCACCGGCATTGCATACCACAACGCCAACGGACTCATCGAAGCCCACAACCGTCACGATGACCAGAAAGGAATCTTCTACCAGACCTTCGAGAACACAGGCATTAACAATATCGCATCTGCCGATGCGTCTGTCATATTCAAATATGACCTCCTGACGCTTTCCTTCACCGGCAACCTGTTCTGCAACTTCAGATACGAGAACGGAGAGCACGACCATTACAACTACTTCAACCTGAACGTCTGTCCTGTATTCAACTTCAAGCGCGGATGGACGCTCAACAGCAAGATCCTGTACAACAGCAAAATCATCCAGAAAAACGCAGAACTCGGAGACTGCTTCCTGGCAAGCATCGGCCTGGACAAGAGATACCGCAACTGGACGTTCTCCCTCGAGATGTACGACATCTTCGAATATGTAACAGAAGACACAACAATCACCCCGGAAAGCAGGGTTTCAAGCGCTTATGACCTTTATCCGCGCTATATCGGGATAGGTGTTGCATACCGTTTCGGAAACCTCAGATAAATAGCAACCAAACACCACATAATGAACAAAATCATCAACATCCTCAAAACATCGAAATTCTGGAAGGAACTGATAATAATGACGCTGGGAATGATGGTCGGCGCGGCCGCCGTATATTATTTCCTCGTACCGAGCAAACTTATAGTCGGAAGCATATCAGGTCTTTCCATCGTAGTCAGCTCCCTGCTTGGAGCGGCTGGCATCAACCTCAAGGTATCAGTCGTCGTATTCGTAATAAATGCCATTCTGCTCGTGCTGGCATACCTGCTGATAGGAAAGGAATTCGGTATCAAGACAGTCTATACTGCACTGATTCTCGGTCCGTTGATGGACCTTTGGGAAGCTATCTACCCATACACCAATTTCATAAATGAAACGACGGGACAGACCTCCGTGATGGGGGATCCCTGGTTTGACCTTCTGTGTTTCGTCCTCCTGCTGAGCGCTTCGCAGGCCATCCTGTTCAGGATAAACGCATCGACCGGAGGACTCGACATACTCGGAAAGATAGTCAACAAATACCTTCACTTCGACATCGGTACGTCAGTGAGCATAGGCGGAGCGATAATCTGCCTTTCGGCATTCGCCATCAATCCGTTCAGGATGGTTGTAATCGGCCTCATAGGCACGTGGATAAACGGACTTGCCATAGACTACTTCACAGCCAGCCTTAACCGCAGGAAAAGAGTCTGCATAATCACGGACAACTATCAGGAAGTCAAGACGTTCATCATAAAGGATCTTGAGAGGGGTTGCAGCCTGTACGAAGTGATAGGAGGCTACAGCGGCAAACTGAATTACGAGATACAGGCCCTGCTCTCCCAGGACGAATTCGCCAAGCTGATGTCCTATATGGACAAAAACGACATCAAGGCATTCACGACCGCGGGCAACGTAAGCGAGGTTTACGGACTGTGGCACAACAACCCAAGACATAAAAAACGTAACGGATGAAGCGCGTAGCAATCATCGGAGCCGGAGCAGCCGGATGTTTCTGTGCAGCCGCCCTGCACAGGATGTCCCCTGACTGTCAAATAAAGATATATGAAAGCGGACCGGTGCCGATGGCCAAGCTGGCTCTTACGGGTGGAGGAAGATGCAATCTCACGAACACGTTCGAAGAGGTGGAGGATCTTTCGAAGGTTTACCCGAGAGGATACCGGCTGATGAAACGAGCGCTCAATTCTTTCGGACCTGATGATGCCAAGGAGTGGTTCCGCAGCCTGGGAGTCAGGCTGAAGGTCGAGGATGGCGGAAGGGTATTCCCCTGCAGCGATGATGCAATGGAAATCGTCGGGGCGATCCGGAAGTGCCTGGAAGGTGTCGAAATCGAAACAAGGCATCCTGTCCGCACTGTCGATGAACTGCAAGGTTACGATGCAATAGTTGTCACGACCGGAGGCGGCACTGCAAAGATTGTCGAAAGCCTGGGCATAAATATCAGGGAGCAGGTTCCGTCCCTGTTTACGTTCAACATCAACGACAAGGAGCTCAACACCCTCGGAGGCATAGTCCTGAATGACGTCTCGGTCGGAATATCAGGCACGAAATTCAAATCAGACGGCAACGTCCTGCTCACCCACTGGGGGCTGAGCGGGCCGGCGATACTAAGACTGTCTTCATACGCCGCCGAGTCGCTTCACGACTCAGGATACAGGGCCGTTCTCAGCATCAACTACCACACCGACCTGGACACCCTGAGCGAGGGGAACAGTCAGAAAATGATCCGGAGCACACATCCTGACAACATTCCTTCAAGGTTCTGGGAATACCTGACAGCAAAGGCCGGAATGCGCCCCGACATCAGATGGGCCGAAGCAGGGAGCAAAGGCTTGAACAGATTGAAGAATATCCTGACCAATGACTGCTATGAAATAAGCGGCAAGGGGGCGTTCAAGGAAGAATTCGTCACCTGCGGCGGAGTCAGCCTGGACGAAATAAACCCGGGCACCCTCGAATCGAAGAAATGTCCGGGATTGTATTTCGCAGGTGAAGTGCTCGACATTGACGCCGTGACAGGAGGATTCAACCTTCAGGCTGCCTGGACGACGGCATATCTGGCAGCACGATCAATAGCTGAATAGAGTCTTGTCCTTTCCGTCAACCCTGACGGTGACCTGTCCCTGCTGTCCCTCTATGCTCCTCAGTATGATCTGAGCCCTTCCGGAAGAAGTCGGGAGAGAGAGTTCCCTTGCGTCACCCTTCCCGAGTATCTCCACAGGACCGGCGACTGTCACAGGTACATTAGACTTTCCTGACGTGATGTCCACTACGAGGATATCCTGGCCGTCAGCCTTCATCAGGTCCTTGCTGAACATCGTGAGCGTCGCATTTGGCACCGGAGTATATGTCTCCTGGATATTGATTGACCTCGGAAGAGTTCCCTTGAATTCACCCTTGGCAACCACCTTCCCGAGCTTTGCTGCAGTCACCGGCCAGGAAACGAAGCCGTTTTCCGGCACCTGCTTGCGTCCAAGGCGCCTGCCGTTAACGGACAGGTCAACGGAGACACAATTCGAATAGACTCTTATCTGACCGTCCTTGACACTGCAGATATGGATGACAGGGACCCAGGTCCAGCAAGACTGGAGATAATATGCCTCATCCTTGCGGGAACTGCATAAGTCAAGTATTCCCTCTGAATCGAAGAACATACCTGCAAGCCATTTGCGCTCTTCATAGAAACGTATGACATCAACGGTATGGCTGTCATTCCCATTTCCGACGGACTCGAAAAGGCCCACAGCCTTCCAGAACTCGTGACCGGTATGGTCCGCATCCGGACGGAACGACGAAGCCTGATTGTATCCGTTCACATCCGACGCACCGAGTGCAGAACTGCCTTCACAACCGGCGTATGTCGTAGGACGCGACGGATCGATGTGATGTGCGAACTCTGTCAAATGAAGGATGATGTCGTGACCTTCGGGCCTGCTGTCGATATTTCTGTCTCCGTCACCGAGATTCCACATAATCACTGAAGGATGGTTGAACGAGCTCTCGATCATCCTGCGCAGTGCGGAGAGCTGCTCCTCATTGACACCGGTCAGTCCGCAGTCATCAACCACAAGCAGTCCAAGCTCATCGCATACATCAAGCATCGCCTGTGAGGCGGGATCACCCACACATCGCAGGGCATTGGCACCCAACTCCTTGAACTTATTGAGACGATACCTCCAGAGCTCCTTCGGGACAGCAGTCCCTACTCCGGAATGCTCCCCGGGCACGGTCACACCGTGAAGTGCCACCCTGCGGTTGTTGAGCACGAATCCACGGTTGCGGTCAAAGACGATATCCCTGACACCGAACTTCGTGTTGACCTCGTCCACAGATCGTCCGTCCTTCGTCACGACCACATTCAGCGTGTACATATACGGATCGTCAAGATCCCACATATGCGGGATACTGACGTGCAGCTCCGAATCGAAAGTTTGGCTGTCGAACGGCTTCACAGGAGTAATGTCAGAGGTGGAAGTTGCAACCTTCTTCCCGTCCATATCCAGGACATTGAAGGTAACTGAGACATTCGCAGTCGCATCGATAAGATAATCCTTATTGACAACGGTCGTCGTCGCATAAACCTTACCGAAATTGGTCCAGACCCTGGTACTGAACTCGGGCACGAAGACACTCGACGACTTCAGGAGATAGACATCCCTGGAGATGCCCTCACCTTCGATGCTGACCGTCAGCACATTGTCACCGCCATACTTCACGTACGGGGTAAGGTCATAGACGATTGAAGTATTGTCGCTGCTTAAGCGCGAGATATGCATCCCGTTACAGAACAACTCCCCTTCTCCCGACATCCCGTCAAAGCGCACTGAGATATTACGTCCTTTCTCCCACTCCTGGACGAAGAACGAACGCCTGTACCATCCGGTCAAGTTCTCCCCTCCATCCGGGTTATCGACTGTCCAATCGTGCGGAAGACTGACTTTCTCCCATACCGAAACATCATCAGGGACGGATGTGGTTCCGAGATGAAAAGTCCAGCCGTTGTTGATGAGTTGTTTCTCTCCAGCCTGCACGCAGAACGCGAGGCAAATGGAGAAAATAGCAGACAACATTAGTTTTTTCATAAGCACAAATTTAGTAAATTTGTTTCCGTTATGAAAAGATTTTTCCCTTTCCTCGCCATCACGGTACTATGCCTCACTTCCTGTGGGAACAGGCACTCGAAGACAGATATACAGCAGCAGAATGACAGCATTCCTCCCCTTGGATTCTGGGAAGAGGACTTCATAAAGGAAGAGGGTGAGGTGCCCAAGGGAGAAACATTCAGCACCCTGTTCATACACGCCGGAATGAGCGCCTCAGATGCCTACAACCTCACTCAGGCCTGCGACAGCATCTTTAACGTAAGACTCATCCGTATCGGATGCGGATTTGACAGATACTACAGCAACGACAGCCTTTTCAATCTGGAATATGCCGTTTACCATCACGACAAGATTCACTCCACGGTATTCAAGTGCAGGGATTCCCTTGCCGCCTGGAACATAGAGAAGCCCGTGACCGTCAGCAGGAGATATGCCGACATAACCATCAACGAATCCCTGTGGAACGATATGGTGAACGCCGGGGCCCCGTACGAGCTGATACTTGATCTGGATGACATATTCGCCTGGACAGTGGATTTCTTCTCGCTCCAGAAGGGAGACAGGTTCAGGGCCCTTTACGACGAGCGCTCTGTTGACGGGGAGATTCTCGACATCAAGCAGGTCGATTACGCTGAATACACTCGTGGCGACAAGATACTTCACGCGATACGCTATGACCAGGGTGACAACGGCAACAGATATTGGAGCGAAAAGGGTGAGAGTATGCGCAAGGCATTCCTAAAGGCACCGCTCAAATTCACCAGGATAAGCAGCAAGTTCTCCTATCACCGCAAGCATCCGATTTCCGGCAAGGTGAAGGCACACACCGGGGTGGACTACGCAGCACCTTCAGGGACACCGGTATACGCCCTCGGCGACGGTACGGTACTCAGCGCAGGATGGGGTGGCGCAGGTGGCAATACCATAAAGATCAGACACAACAGCGTATATACCACGGCATATCTTCATCTCAAGGGATTCGCAAAAGGGATTAAGGCCGGAGTGCGGGTATCCCAGGGCCAGCTGATAGGGTATGTGGGTTCTACCGGATCATCCACAGGACCACACCTTGATTTCAGGGTATGGAAGAACGGCTCACCGATCGACCCTCTGAAGATGGAGTCCCCTTCCGCCGAGCCTATCAAAGAAGAGAACAGACCGGCCCTGGACTCACTGTTCAGGACATTCAAGGCCGAAATGGACAGCCTCTCCAGATGAACATAGAGCCTGTTGCATATTTCCGCTCCCCCGTATCGGGGAAATTCGGCATCCCGAGACAATCAGGACTGGTACCGGAACTGAAAGGGAGTATTGTACTCGAAGACGGATACCGCAGACAGGAAGCTATCAGGGGGCTTGAAGGCTTCAGCCACATCTGGCTGATATGGGGATTCAGTCTAAACGACAGCGTCAGACAGGCGCTTACAGTCAGACCGCCCAGGCTGGGCGGCAACGAAAGGGTGGGAGTATTCGCCTCCCGGTCCCCGTTCAGGCCCAACGGGATGGGTCTTTCATCAGTAAGGATAGAGTCCATTGACAGCGCCGGCGGCATCATACAGGTCGCAGGAGCCGACCTCGCCGACGGGACACCGATATATGACATCAAGCCGTATGTCAGATACACCGACTGTCACAAAGACGCGGTATGCGGATTCGTGGACAGCAACGGATGGCAAACGCTC
>JAZUKB010000065.1:0-22794 GCA_045643085.1 Candidatus Cryptobacteroides sp. | reverse complement strand
GCTTTCTCCGGACGGAAGCAGGATTCTCTATGGCATCAGCTACACATCCATAGAAGAGAACAGCAGCTGCCGCAATCTATGGCTCTGCAACGTTGACGGGTCCGGCAAGGTACAACTCACGTCTTTCGATAAAAGCGTCAGTGCCGCGAAGTGGAGTCATGACGGATCGGGCATATATTTCCTACGGGAGGGACAGCTTTGGAAAGCCCGGATAAATGGAAACAGGCTCGGAAAGGCATTGAAGATTTCAAACGTGGAGGAAGGTATCAGCGATTACAGAATAAGCCCTGACGGGAATCAGATCTATTATATCAGCAGCATCCCCGGAACGGTAAAGAGCCCTGAGGACAGTTATCCTGACCTGACAGAGGCGAAGGCATACACCACCGACAGGCTGATGTACCGCCACTGGGACCATTGGGTAACAGAAACCCCGCGTACCTATGTCGCAGCCCTCAACGGGAATACGATAACAAAAGACAATTCCTTCGACATACTCGGTTCGGAAGACCCGGGGTACGAGCTTCCTACCGAGCCGTTCGGCGGTGCAGAGCAGCTCGACTGGGCTCCGGACAGCAGGCATATCGTTTACAGCTGCCGCAAGAAAGTGGGCATAGAGTACGCATTCTCGACGAACTGCGACATCTATATCTATGACGTACTTACAGGATGCGAAACCCCTGTTACCTGCGGCGGAGGCTATGATACGGACCCTTCCTGGAGTCCTGACGGCAAGCATATCGCCTGGATATCCATGGCAAGGGACGGATATGAGGCGGACAAGCAGAGGCTGATGACGGCCGACGTGGAATTCGGCGAAGGAAACGGGGACGGCCAGAACGCAGACATCAGGATCAGCAACATACGCGAGCTTGCCGGAGCACTCGATGCTGATGTCAGCGGCATAGCCTGGACGCCTTGCAGCGGCAAAATCGTCTTCCCGGCCACGGTTGACGGGATTCAAGGCCTGTTCAAGGTCAACGCGGACGGCAACGAGCCGGTGGTCCGCAGGCTCACCCCGGATGACTGGTGGTTCAATTTCGACACACCTTTCTCAATCGTCAAGGAGGATGACGGATGTACGCTGCTCACCACATACCAGAGCAACCTCTTCCCTACCGAAATGGTAAGAATCGACATTCCTAAAGGCGGAGAGCCACAATATTCACGCGTAAGCCACGAGAATGACGAATATTTCGCGAAGGTGGAAGACGTACGCCAGGAGCGCGTCATCTTGAAAAGCCCTGACGGAGGAGACCTCCAGTGCTGGGTGATATACCCGCCGCATTTCTCCGAGGACAAGGTATGGCCCGCCATTGAAATGTTCAACGGTGGCCCGCAGACCTCGCTTGACCAGAGTTGGAGCAAGAGGTGGAACTTCCGCCTGATGGCGCAGCAGGGATATGTCGTAATCCTGCCTAACCGTCACGGATGCAGCGGATTCGGACAGGAATGGAAGGAACAGATAAGCGGAGATTACCAGGGTTTGAACATGCAGGACTATATGATTGCCGGGCAGTGGATCAAGAGCCAGCCTTGGTGCGGAAAACTCGCGGGAGTCGGAGCTTCATACGGAGGGTTCTCAGTATATAACCTGATGGGGCTTCACGGAGACCTTTATGACTGTTTCATCGCGCACGCCGGAATCTTCGACGAGAAGATGCTCTGGTACACCACCGAGGAAGCCTGGTTCGGCAACTGGGATAACGGAGGGCTCACTGAATACGCATACGAACCGGGACAGACCGGGCCGAAGGGCGACGGTATCACTTTCGGAGGCATGCAGCAGGCTGGAGCGCCGTATTCAAATGTCGCAAAAGCACAGCATCACTATGCAAACGACCCTGAATCAAGGATTACAAAATGGCACACCCCTATACTGTGCATCCACGGAATGATGGATTTCAGGATTCCTTACGAGCAGGGAATGGCGGCCTTCAATGCCGCTCAGATGATGGGCGTACCTTCCAAACTTATAATCTTCCCGGAGGAAACGCACTGGGTGGTAAAGCCGCAGAACTGCATCTACTGGCAGAGAGAGTTCTTCAGCTGGCTGGATCAATGGGTACGCTAACCCTTTGAAAGAGGGCGCAGCTTTGCGTATTTCAACAGAAGCAGTTTTTCTCCATAATCGTCGAACACGATGACGGCTTTCATCTCCGGTGCAGTGCCGGAGATTGTTTTTATCGTACCGGCCCCGAAACGGTTATGCTCGATACGTTCACCTTCATATAGTTCGGTCATAGGTACCGCCACGAAATTCGGATCAATCACATCGGGTTTGCGGACTGGAGCCGGTGCTGCAGGCTTCGTTGCCTGAATGCGGTCATAAGGCTGCTGCCGTCTCTCGAAGGTGACCTGTGACGAGCGGCCATAATTGAAACGGCTTCCGAAGCCCCCGAACTGCCGGGAAATCTCCACACCGGACGCATCGGTATCGTCCTCAGTCAGAGGATTCTCGACATACCGCCGGTCTATCTCCTTGAGGAATCGTGACGGAGAGTTTGATTCGTGCTTGCCGTTACGCATACGCGTGCAGGCGTAGGAAAGTTCCACTGCCTTCTTGGCCCTGGTGAGGGCGACATAGAACAGGCGCCTCTCCTCCTCGATTTCGGCGGGCGAGCTCATCGTGTTGGCTGAAGGGAACAGATTCTCCTCCATACCGGCCACAAAGACATAAGGGAATTCAAGCCCCTTAGCCGAGTGTATGGTCATAAGGGCTATCTTGTTGTTGGCGTCCTCATCTCCGTCCGACGTATCGACGTTGCTGAGCAGGGACACGTTCTCGAGGAAATCGCCCAGCGTGACAAGCACGTCGCCGACGGGAGCCCCGCCGTCGGAACTGTATTCCGCCTCCTCGTCAACTTCCTCTATGTATGCAGCCACGGAATTGAGAAGTTCCTCTATGTTCGCCGTACGCGACATCCCTTCTATGGAAGTATCGGACTTGTAGTATGCATAAAGTCCGCTCTTGTCGGCTATCCTGAGCGCAAGGTCGTGAGCGTCCGCAGTTGCGGACTCGGCATTGAACGAGCGTATCATCTCAAGGAATGCCGCCACCTTGGGAACTCCGGCGGCAGCCTCGAACAGGGGAATGTGCGAATTCCTGGCAATCTCCTCTATCGCGGCAAGTGTCGTATCCCCTATCCCCCTTGCCGGCTTGTTGACCACCCTTTTGAAGGATTCGTCGTCCGACGGATTCACGCACAGCTTGAAATATGCCATCAAGTCCTTGACCTCAGCGCGCTCGAAGAAACTGTTGCCAGAATATATCATATACGGGAGATTCTTGCGTCGGAGCTGCTCCTCAAGTGCTCTGGACTGGGAATTCGTTCTGTAAAGTATGGCAAAGTCCTGATATTGCACCCCGGAGCCGGAACGCATCCTGTCTATGATGTCGGATACTATCATCACCGCTTCCTCAAGCTCGGTATATGACTTGATTATCTTTATCCTGTCCCCTTCCTCCCCTTCGGAATAGCATTCCTTCGGTATCCTGCCCTCGTTCCTGGCGATGACGGAATTGGCCGCATTGACTATATTCCTGGTGGACCGGTAATTGCGCTCCAGACGGAACAGGCGGCACTCCGGATAATCTTTCTTGAAATTGAGTATATTCTCTATCTTGGCACCGCGGAAGGCGTAGATAGACTGAGAATCATCCCCCACAACGCAGATGTTGTGATGCTGTTCGGCCAGCTTCCTGATGATCAGGTACTGGGCGAAATTGGTGTCCTGATACTCGTCCACCATTATGTACGAAAAGCGTCCCGCTATGTCCGCGAGCGCCTCGCGGTTGTCGCGGAGAAGGACGTTCATATTCACGAGGATATCGTCAAAATCCATCACGCCGGCGGACTTCAGCTTCTGCTGGTACAGTTCGTAAAGGTCGCACAGACGCGGTTTCTTGGCGTGGGCATCGCTTATGAGCAGATTCTGGTTGGCCTTGTATCCCTTGACGGTGATAAGATTGTTCTTGGCCATCGAGATTCTTGCAAGCACCTCTTTCGGCTTATATATCTTGTCATCCAGCCCGAGTTCCTTTATGCAGGCCTTGACCGCGCTCTGGCTGTCGGACGTATCGTAGATGGTAAACTGCTCCGGATACCCCAGGAAGCCGGCATATTCACGCAGGAACCTTATGAATACAGAATGGAAAGTGCCCATCACGACTCTCCAGGCCGCACGGCCGCCAACCATCATCGAAATCCTTTCCTTCATCTCCCCCGCGGCCTTCTTCGTGAAAGTGAGGGCAAGTATCCTGGAAGGATCCACCCCCTGTTCGAGAATATAGGCCACCCTGGAAGTCAGCACCCTGGTCTTTCCGGAACCGGCTCCGGCCACAATCAGGACAGGTCCTTCCACACACTCGACGGCACGTTTCTGCTCATCGTTCAACCCCTGTAGAATCACGCTCACTTTATTGTCCATAACGACGCGAAAATACGAAAAAAATGGCTATCTTCGCGTGCTATTTCAGCATATCTAATATAACGTTATATTCAAATGTCAAACAAGATCGTTTTGAAAAAAGGCCTCAACATTCCGATTACCGGAGTTGCGGACCTTCGTGTCTCCAGGACGATAATGCCGAACATTGCAGCAGTCAGACCTTCGGAATTCAAGGGACTGGTCCCTAGGCTTCTCGTGAAGGAAGGTGACGAAGTCAAGTGCGGCTCACCCGTTCTGATGGACAAGAAATGCCCTGACATCCTTGTAACCGCTCCCGTAAGCGGGAAGGTGAAGGAAATCGTCAGGGGGGAGAAGCGCAAACTGCTCGCAGTCATCATCGAGGCCGACGTCAAGCAGGAATACGTCGATTTCAAAGTCAGCAACGATTCGGCCGACAGTGTCAGGAAAGCGTTGCTCGAAAGCGGCCTCTGGCCGTGGCTCGTACAGCGTCCTTACGGTATAATGGCCAATCCGGACATCAAGCCGAAGGCCATTTTCGTATCGGCATTCGATACGGCGCCGCTTGCCGCTGACCAGGAGTTCACGCTCGGTGACGAGACCACGTCCATCCAGGCAGGCATCAACGCCCTGTCAAAGCTGACGGACGGAGGCATCCACGTAAGCATCAATTCCGACAACAGCGACTTCCTCAAGCTCAAGGACGTCACGTTCCACCGCTTCGAGGCGAAGAAGCACCCTGCAGGGAACGTAGGAGTTCAGATCAGCCACATCAGTCCGATCCGCAAGGAAGAGACCGTGTGGACGATATCCCTTCTCGGACTTGCCTGCATAGGAAGGCTTTTCACAAAGGGTCGTTATGACGTAAGCCGCAAGGTGGCCGTCGCAGGACCTATGGCGATAGAGCCGTGCTACATATCCACCGTTCCGGGTATGCCTATGGCCTGCATCGCCGGACAGTACGGTTCAAATGCCGGATTCACACGAATCATCAGCGGAAATCTGCTGAACGGCGAGACCGTCGGCGCCGAAGGATATCTCGGATATTTCGACAACACCATAACGATGCTCAAGGAAGGTACGGAGAAGGAGCTTTTCGGATGGATGAGACCAATCCGATACAAGCAGTTCTCAACTGACCACTCATATTTCTCCTGGCTTATGCCTTGGAGGAAATATGACCTCGACACCAATCTCCACGGAGGTCCGCGCGCATTCGTGATGTCGGACCAGTATTACGCAAAGGTGCTCCCGATGGACATCTATCCTCTCTACCTCACCAAGGCGTGTCTTGCAGGTGACATTGACAAGATGGAGAAATTCGGCATCTATGAGGTTCTCCCTGAGGACCTGGCTCTCTGCGAGTACGTGGACCCTAGCAAGAATTACATTCAGGATATAATCGCAAAAGGTATCGACCTGATGCTTAAAGAAATGGCTTAAAAGTATGAACAAGATTTTTGAAAAAGGCGGCAAGCTATACTGGCTGCACTCCACGGTCGATGCTTTTGAGACATTCCTCAATGTCCCGGGCACCGTCACCCGCAAGGGTGCCCACGTCAGGGATGCAGTCGACCTCAAGCGTATTATGATCATCATGGTGATAGCCCTAGTTCCGGCAGCGCTCTTCGGAATGTGGAACGTCGGATATCAGCACTCCCTGGCCACAGGATGCACCGAAGGCTTCTGGAAGATGCTTCTTCCTAACTTCTGGTACGGTTTCCTCAAGGTACTCCCTCTCTATGTGGTTTCTTACGTAGTCGGACTCGCCATCGAGTTCGGCGCATCACAGATAAGGGGCGAGGAGGTGAACGAGGGATACCTCGTATCAGGATTCCTGATTCCTCTCATCGTTCCTGTAACGACACCTCTGTGGATGCTTGCGATCGCTGTCGCATTCGCGGTATTCTTCGGAAAGGAAGTTTATGGCGGCACTGGTATGAACATCTGGAACCCTGCTTTGCTCGCACGTGCGTTCCTGTTCTTCTCATACCCGACCAAGATGTCCGGCTCACAGTGCTGGATCTCCCTCAAGGCCGGAGAAAGCGTAGTTGACGGATTCACCGGAGCCACGCCTCTCGCACTCGACGGAGCAAGCGCCCAGTACGGCACCGGATTCTGGGATATGTTCATCGGAACCGTTCCCGGATCAGTCGGAGAGACTTCCGTTATCGCAATACTGCTCGGAGCTTTCATCATCCTCTGGACAGGCATCGCAAGCTGGAAGATAATGTGCGGTTCTGTAGCCGGCGCCCTTATAGTCGGTTATATCGGATTCGCCTGCGGAGCTACCGACATCCCTTGCTATATGCAGCTCGTTATGGGAGGTTTCGCGTTCGGTACCGTTTTCATGGCAACCGACCCTGTGACATCAGCCCAGACGGAATGCGGCAAATGGATATACGGATTCCTCATCGGAGCGCTCTGTGTCACCGTGAGACTCTTCAACCCTGGATATGCTGAAGGTATGATGCTGGCCATCCTGCTCGGCAACACCTTCGCACCTCTCATCGACCATTGTGTCGTAAGCAGACATATTTCACGTAAAGCCAGAAAGACCTATGAATACTAACAGCAACGTTTATACAGTCGTTTACACCACGATAGTGGTTGTAATCGTAGCAGCGGTCCTGGCTTTCGTATCCCAGACCCTCAAGCCGAAGCAGGAGGAGAATGAGAAGGCCGAGACTATCAGCCAGATTCTGACCGCCGCACAGTTCGGAGAGAAGGAACATTGGCAGGAGATTGGAAACGCGGCGACAGTCAAGTTCTTCGAGGAAAACATCGAAGGTGAAGCAAAGGTATTCTCCGTTTCAGACCTCAAGGCACTCAATTACAAGATCAAGGACGGCAGCATCAGTGCCGACGAACTTCCTGTATATTCATTCAGCAACGGAATCTCAGTCCTGGCGATATATGGAGCCGGTCTTTGGGGTCCGGTATGGGGTTACATCGCTCTTGAGGGCGATCTGGAGCACATCGTGGGTGCATACTTCGACCACGAATCAGAGACTCCGGGCCTCGGCGGCAAGATTAAGGACGACCCGTCATTCCGCGCCCAGTTTGCCGGAAAGAAAGTCATCTACGGCGACGAAGCCCCGTTCTCCATCGTCAAGGGAGGAGCTCCGGAAGGAAAGGAGAACGCCGTTGACGCAATCACAGGCGCCACGATGACAAGCAAGGGACTTGATGCGGCCATCACAAACTGGCTCAATGCTTACGAGCCTGAGATCGCCGATGCACAGAAGGTCCTCAATACACTTCAAACAATGGTGGAACAATCAGAAACAGCAGAGGAGGAACCAAGCAATGAGTAAAATGAAAGAAACCATCCTCAATCCGATCCTCAAGGGCAATCCTATTACCGTCCTTGTCCTCGGTATCTGCTCTTCGCTCGCGGTTACCGTTGAGCTCAAGGGCGCTCTGGTAATGGCATTGTCAGTAACGATAGTGACAGGTCTTTCCAGCCTTGTATGTTCCCTGATCCGCAACACGATTCCTAATCGCGTGCGTATCATCGTCCAGCTGGTCGTAGTTGCCCTTATGGTTATCACCGTCGACCAGGTACTCAAGGCTTTCGAGGCTACCTACGCCATAGACAAGTCCCTTTCTGTATACATCGGACTCATCATTACGAACTGTATCGTGATGGGACGCATTGAGGCATTCGCACTCGGCAACAAGCCGATCCCTTCACTCCTTGACGGTCTCGCAAACGGAATAGGTTACGGTATGATTCTCATCATCGTCGCCTTCTTCCGTGAACTGCTCGGATCCGGAACCCTTTTCGGATTCCCTGTACTGTCCGCCATCGGATATGTAAACAACGGTCTTGTGATACTTCCTCCATTCGCCCTGATTCTGCTTGGATGCATAATCTGGGTACACAGGAGCTTTGACAAGGATCTCCAGGAAAAATAATCTAACACGTACTGAATATGGAATACATCAGCTTATTCGTAAAGTCAATCTTCGTTGACAATATGATTTTTGCATACTTCCTCGGTATGTGTTCATACCTGGCAGTATCAAAGAACGTGAAGACCGCAAACGGTCTCGGCATCGCCGTCATAGGCGTGCTGCTCATCACCCTTCCGGTGAACTATCTTCTCAACACATATTTCCTCAAGCCAGGCGCAATGGCCTGGATCAGTCCGGCCCTCGCAGACGTTGACCTGAGTTTCCTCAGTTTCATCATCTTCATCGCCGTCATCGCAGCCATCACGCAGCTCGTGGAAATGATTGTCGAGAAATTCCTCCCGTCACTGTACAGTTCGCTCGGCATCTACCTGCCTCTCATAGCTGTAAACTGCGCAATCCTCGGAGGTTCTCTGTTTATGCAGCAGAGGGATTTCGTAAACCTCGGTGAATCCACCGTATACGCCCTCGGCTCAGGAATCGGCTGGTATCTGGCAATCGTCACGCTGGCTGCTATACGCGAGAAGATGTCATACTCCAACATCCCTGCAGGGCTCAAGGGTATCGGCATCACATTCATCACCGTAGGTCTGATGGGTATCGCGTTCATGATTTTTATGGGTATTTCTTTGTAGGAGGACAGGGATATGAAAAGTACAATCATTGCAGCAATACTGATAATCGTTGTAGTAACGCTTATCCTTGTAGCCCTTCTGCTCTTCGTCAAGGCGAAGATCACCCCGAAGGGTACTGTGAAGATCGACATCAACGGCGGCAAGAAGGAACTTGACGTAACACCAGGCAACTCGCTTATGAGTACGCTGGCGAACGAGAAGATATTCCTTCCTTCAGCCTGCGGCGGAAAGGCCAACTGCGGCCAGTGCAAGGTACAGGTATTCGAAGGCGGCGGAGAGATTCTCCCTACCGAGGTGGGCTTCTTCAACCGCAAGCAGATAAAGGACGGCTGGAGGCTAGGATGCCAGGTCAAGGTGAAGGACAACCTCAAGATTCAGGTTGCGGAGAGCGCGCTCAGCGTCAAGAAGCTCGAATGTGAGGTCATCTCCAACAAGAACGTGGCCACTTTCATCAAGGAATTCACCGTCAAGCTCCCTGAGGGAGAGAACCTCGAATTCAAGTCAGGTGAATATATCCAGATCGACATCCCGGCATACGAACTCGATTTCAAGGATATCGACGTGGAGCCGGAATACCGCGCGGACTGGGAGAAATACGGATTCTTCAATCTGCATTCATCCAACCCTACGGCTACGATCAGAGCATACTCTATGGCCTCTTATCCTGGGGAGAAGGGTATCATCAAGCTCAATGTCCGTATCGCGACGCCTCCGTTCGACAGGAGCGTTCCTCGCGAGCTCGGTCCTAAGCTTCTTCCTGTCAACCCGGGTATTGCATCATCATACGTATTCACCCGCAAGCCTGGTGACAAGGTGATGATCAGTGGTCCTTACGGAGAGTTCCTGCTTCCTAAGAACGATCCAGACGATATCGAGTACATATTTGTCGGCGGTGGCGCCGGTATGGCTCCTCTGCGCAGTCATATCATGCAGCTCTTCAAAACGCTCAAGACGGGCCGCAAGGTTCATTTCTTCTATGGTGCGCGCGCACTCGTCGAGGCTTTCTATCTTGAGGACTTCGCGGAGATCGAGAAGGAATTCCCTAACTTCCAGTTCCATCTGGCACTTGACCGTCCTGATCCAGCGGCTGATGCTGCAGGCGTCAAGTATACGGCCGGCTTCGTTCACAATGTGATGTACGAGACGTACCTCAAGGATCACGAGGCTCCTGAGGATATCAAGTACTTTATGTGCGGCCCTCCTATGATGGTGTCTTCGGTAGTCAATTTGCTTGACTCACTTGGGGTTGCCCCGGAAAGCATTCTTTACGATAATTTCGGAGCATAATCCTTACATAATCCTTTTACGAGGTCGGCCGGAAAGATATTTTTGGCCGACCTCTTTCGTTGTTGCAGACACTTCCGGATCTCCCCTATCCCGGATGTCCCCCCGTAGGGCTGACTGGTGCCCTCACTTCGTTCGTAAAAGCCCTACGAATTTCCTTCCATCCCGGATGTCTCCCCGTAGGGCTGACTGGTGCCCTCACTTCGTTCGTAAAAGCCCTACGAATTTCCTTCCACCCCGGATGTCTCCCCGTAGGGCTGACTAGTGCCCTCACTTCGTTCGGAAAAGCCCTACGGGGAGACATCCGGGATGGAGGGAAAAGGGTGAAGGACGGGGAAACTACAATTTGGTTTAAAAACGTATAAACCGTCATCAATTTTCTTTATGTTCGATTGGGGCGGCGGTTGGAGGACATAGCTTTGCAGCACGAAAAAAGGAAACTCAAAAATGAACGGACAAGCTACAAGATATCCTGAAGGCCGCAAACAAATCTTGACACGGCATTCGCCGGGAGGCATTCTGCCTCATGGAATACTCATTATCTCAACAACACTTGCTATGCTACTGACTATGTCGGCCTTCACGGTATCTTGCAGTGTGATAGAGAGCATATTCGGAGAAGCGGAGGTGACATCAGGAATCTCATTCAGGAAAGATGGGGATTGGCAGGTGGACTCCGTTGACCTGTTCATCTTCAGGGACGAGGAGATAAGGACACTGGAATATCATTGCAGGCTTCCGTACAGGAATCCTTCCGTGGAATCAGTCTCCGATACGGTCAGGTTGAGCAAGGGGATGAAAGTGGCAGTCGCCGCTGCAAATCTGAAGGGAATCCCGGATGAGAGCAAACTTGAATCGTATGAAACAATGGAACTGATGCGTTCCGAATATATATATGACGACCCGGAGCGGCCCGTGATGTCAGGAATAACCGTATTCAGGGCTGGGGACGGATGTGAAGTTGATTTGAGGCCGCTCCTTTGTACAATCATCCTTTCTGAGGTGAATAACAATATGACCGGATACAGGCGTCTGGAAGATCCCAGATGCTATCTCGAGAATGTCAATGCCGATGCGGAGCTGTTCAGGGAAACCGGTTTCCGACCGACAGAAATCATAAACCGGACACAAGCGGTGCCTCTACCCTGCGATGTCGGACTTTACACGCAATATCCTAGTTCTCATCTCTATTGCTATCCCAACGACTCGCAGGAGAGCACCGTCGGCACCCCGAGAACGAATTATGTACTGGAATGTGAAATAAACGGTGTCACAAGATGTTTCTCGACCGAGCTGCCGCCACTGGCTAGAGGCTGCAGTCACACGGTAGAGCTGACTGTGAACTCACCGGAAGATTACAGGTTCAGAGTATTCTGACCGGAAGGCTTGTCCAGATATTCAATCCTGTCACGAAGCGGTCTGAAATGTCTTGGTGACGTGTATCCCGGGATGGTCTTGTGCCAGGCCCTCATCTGCGAGAGTGCAGCATCCCTGTTGTATCCGGTCCCCTTCGGGTGGAGCACCTTGACCCTGTCATCAACAAGGACAAGCAGCCTGCGTATGCGGGCGATATGCGAAAGTGCCAGGTCAATACCCCATCCGAAACGGTTGACGTTACAGTCAACAGGCATTATTTCCGCCAGCACGTCTGTACGTACAAGATGAAACCACCCTTCCTGGAAGTTGACTTTTCTGACTCCGCCTGTAAAGTGGCATATGCTCTGATACAGGGCCCGTCCCCGGCAGGACCACCGGCAGCTTGGCTGATACAATGCCACATTCGACGTACCGGATATCTCTTTCATTGAACTTATGAGCGCTGACGTATTCTTGTCATCGATCCCGATGTCGCTTGTCACAATCATCAGCCAGCGGAAACCTCTCTCTTTTGCCAGAGAATAGGCCTTGTTCATCAGGCCCGAGTAATATATATTGTCAAGAAGCACGGCACCTTCGTGTACGCAGGCAGGCTCGCTTCCGCTGTCCAGAATGACAGTGTCGAAATCACTCCGGAGTCTTTCGTACCATCCTATCGCTCCCTGATTGCAGTTGTGGTTGAATATGCAGCAGAGTATCCCGTCTTTCATTTCAGCAATTTATATCTCATTATGACCCAAGGTATTCTTTTCCACTTGAAGACCCTGCGGGAAGAATCCCCACCGAATGTGTTCAAGTGGCCGGCTATCGTGGCATAGCGTTTCCTGGATACGGCGTATTTCCTGCGCACATATTCCAGTGAATTGAAAAAGCGCTGTGAAAGCTTTCCGGAAGAATGGTGTACGCACGGAAGGAATACCGTCCTGGACTCAATGCCGTATCTTTCATACGCCGACACACAGAAATCCTCCACATACATATCAAAATTCAAGGATTCGTCAAATCGCAGGGAATGTCGTGAAACAAGCGACGAATGGACAATCAGGCACTGGCAGTCGAAGGTATCCACCCTCCCCTCAATCTCCTTGCCGGTTATTTCCACGTATCGGTAGCTTTTTTTGTCCGTCTGACGCACATATCCGCGCGGCACAATCACGTCCACAGCCGCGTGTTCCTCAACGAAAACCCCTATCGGGCCGTACAGGTATGACTGATCGAGCCTCCCGACTGTTTCTGAAAGGGAAGCCTGCGGCATCCAGTCTTCGTGACAGAAGCAGATCCAACACGGTTCCTCCCCTTCTATGGAATCCAGGAAACGGTTGTACCTGACGGTTATCGGAAGGTTTTCCACCGTATTGTCCAGCAGGCACAACTCAGTGCCGTCACAATACGGATTGGAAGAGATGCACCGACGGTACATCTCCTTGTCCCTTACCACTGTCACGACCTTTACCATACCTCAGAAATACGCTCTATTATCTCATTGTCCACCCTTTCATCGAACTTCCGGGCAAACAGATCAGGGCTCGACTTCAATGAGTCGAAATCATCTATCGTAAATGTATGCGGATGCCTGTGTCCGTTCTCGCGCCTCTGCCAGTCAGTATAGCGCAGGTTGCGTCCGGCCCCATTGCGATAATATGGCGAAGACGCAAAGACAGTCGGAATGAAAGACTCATCACATATAACCGTATGACTGAACACGCTTTCTATCCACTCCTTTCTGGACACTACATAGGAGGCAAACCCTCCGGTTATGCTGAACCACTGAGAGCCGCACTTGAAATCCACCCCGCGGTTCATTGCCAGACCGAGGAATTTCAAGATGTATTTGAACACATTGTTCAAGAAATTGGCAAGGAAGAATGCCGAATGCTCCGGAAACAAAGTGTAGTATCTGAAACGCATAATGGTATGTCCAGTCACTTCACGGCAGTCTATGAATTCCCTGTCCGCATTGTTTCTGAAAAACTCGTGTATGAAGGACTGTGACTTTATCGGAAGGTCGCTTCCGGACAGAAGGTGAAAAAAGGAATATTCTCCGGAGTTCACCGCACATTCCAACAAGGACATCTCCGCACGGGCTATGCTGAACCCTCCCCAATGTACATCAATCCTCGGTGCCACGAATCTGAGAGATGAGCATTTGCACAGAGAATCAAAAGAACGGCTGTCGAAATCCTTTGCTGACGCGTCGATATGGACAAAGATATCATTGTCCGGATCGTCCAGAAGGGTTATCAGCCTTTTCAACTGGTCGAAGTTCTCGTGTGCAAGTATCAGATATGCGTGCTTCATACGTCAGACGATGTCCTTGAACCTGTCCGGGATACGGACTATTATACGAAGATTGAACATAGCCGGCTTGTTCAGGGCATAAGGGGGACGTACAATCGTCTGGCAGACCCTTGCAAACCGGGTCCATCTGTCGAAATCCCGTGCCTTGAGCGCCGTGACATACCGTATCGTACGAGAACGCTTCCTGAGATGCGCTCCCCAGCCCTGGCTAATCCTGTCCTTGTCATTGAACCTGTCCTCCAACCTCTTCATATCGAAATAGCCGAAATGCATCAAATACAAGTCCTTCCCGATATGGAAATCGCGCCCCTTTATCCTATGGAATCCGGAACCCCACACACACGGCGATGCGACCACCGACGGCTTGGTATATCTCGTCCCGATCCTTGCATAATGGCGTTGCTGCAGGAAAGGCACCTTCTCATCTATGTCTCCCTCCTCCCCTATCTTCTGTCCGAAATCCAGGCCGAGAGCCGACAGGCTGACACGTATATCCTGGGAATTCAGGTACTCCGCCAGGCTTTTCCCGAGTTTTGGATCGACCACCAGGAATTCATCCGCGTCCACCCCGATCACCAGGTCATAACCTCCGGCCAGAAGTCCTGCAGCTTCATCCGACAGGAATTTCAGCCTCCCCTTCTCTGCAGAGACGACCTGATTGCCGATCTTTTCGTGCAGAAAAGCATTCGTACCCTCGCAAAAGTCACCTATCTTCTGGTCGGTTCCGTCAAAGTATATGTAAAGGTTTTCCCTTCCCAACTGTGCGCCATAATATTCCACCCACTTGCGCAGATAGAAATCGTCATTGCGTACCATTGTAATGGCTGCTATCCTTTTCATATATACCTTGCCGTAAAAGTATCCGACTTCTTCAAGTCCTCCGGAGTCCCTTCAAATACAACGTTACCCCCTTTGTCACCGGCCTCAGGGCCGAGGTCAATGACCCAATCCGCACTTCTTATAACGTCAGGATTATGCTCCACTACCACCAGGCTGTGCCCCTGAGAGAGCAGCTGGTCGAATGACCTGAGAAGTTTCTCGACGTCGTAGAAATGAAGGCCTGTCGTCGGTTCGTCAAATATAAACAATATTTTCTCTCCCTTCCTGTCCTTCCGGCTCACGGATAGGAAATATGCCAGTTTGATACGCTGGCTTTCTCCTCCGGAGAGTGTGGAGCTGCTCTGACCGAGCTTGATATATCCCAGTCCCACATCCACTAGAGGCTGAAGCTTGTCTGCGATGGTTTTCGAGATGTCCTCAGGGCCCTCGCGGAAGAATGCCACGGCCTCGTCCACGCTCATATTCAGGATATCGTCTATGTTCTTGCCGCGGTAGCGGACTTCGAGAATGTCCGGTTTGAAACGCTTTCCGCCACATTCCTCACATACCATAGTCACGTCGGCCATAAACTGCATCTCAATGGTTACAACGCCTTCACCCTGACATTCCGGGCAGCGTCCGCCATCAGTGTTGAAACTGAAGAACTGAGGTCCGTACCCGTTCATCTTTGCATACTGCTGCTGTGACATAAGTTCACGTATGTCATCATAGGCCTTGAGATATGTCACCGCATTGGACCGGCTGCTGCGTCCGATAGGATTCTGGTCCACATATTCAACCCGCTGTATCCTGTCAAGGTTTCCGCCAAGCCCCTTGAACATTCCGGGAAGATCCCCGGATTCGTGTATATGCCTGTATAAGGCAGGATAAAGAATATCCCCCACAAGCGAAGACTTTCCGCTTCCTGAGACACCGGTGACGACGGTCAGCACACCCAGAGGAAAACGGACATCTATATCCTTGAGATTGTGCTCCCTGGCTCCGTTCACGGATATATAGTAGGAAGGGGTGCGCTTCTCACGCACATACCGTTTCTTCTCTCCGGAAAGATATTTCAGCGTAAGGGATCTGCCTGAGGTATCCGGCTTTTCTCCGACGACACCTTCATATACGATTTCACCGCCGTACAGTCCGGCAAGCGGACCCATATCGATGAGGATATCCGCTGCTCGGATTATCTCCTCGTCGTGTTCGACGACTATCACGGTATTTCCCAGATCGCGGAGACGTCGGAGTACGTCGATGAGGCGCTCCGTGTCCCTGGAATGCAGTCCTATGGACGGCTCGTCAAGGATATACATCGAACCTACCAGACTGGACCCGAGGGCAGTCACCAGATTGATGCGCTGGCTCTCACCTCCGGAAAGGGTGTTGCAGCTTCTGTTCATTGTCAGATAGCCCAGCCCGACATCCATTATGTACTGCAGTCTGCTGATTATCTCGGACAGAGGCTCTTCAACCACGGCACGTTCGTTCCCGGTAAGTTCCAGATGAGTGAAGAAATCCAGAAGATGTTCCACATCCATCGACAACAATTCGTCAATGTTACGTCCACCCACCCTGACATACAGGGCATCCTTGCGGAGCCGGCTCCCGTGACACTCGTGACATTCGGCCTTCCCGCTGAAACGGGAAAGCATATACTTGTACTGTATCTTGAAACGCTGTGTCTCGACCCACTCGAAGAATTCGTTTATTCCCACGAGCCTCGTGCTGTCATCGTCGTAGCGTTCACCCTCCTTCGGCCTGTCACCATCCCATATCAAGTCCTTCACCTTTCGGTCCAACTCGCAGTAAGGTGTAAAAATCGGGATTCCATATTTGCCCGACACCTCAACAAGGTGGTCCTTGAACCATCCCATCTTCTCTCCCCTCCAACAGGCAATCGCCCCGTCATAGATGCTCTTAGTCTTGTCCGGGACCACGAGATCCTCGCTTATACCGATTATCTTCCCCAATCCTCCGCATACCGGGCAGGCGCCAAGCGGCGAATTGAAACTGAACATATACTCATCCGGGACCTGAAATTTCATCCCGTCCAGTTCGAACAGTTCGCAGAACTCCTTCTCGATACCGTCCGACCATACGGACATACGCCCGCTCCCCTGGCTGAACGCATCCCCTATCGAACTTATGATACGGTCCCTGTCTCCCGGCAACGACACTCTGTCAACCAGCAGGGATGCCTCCTCAGGATACGCACCGTCCATCTTGAGGACATCGTCTATCCTGACAGGTTCGTTTCCGCACAGGAGCCTGCTGAAGCCGAGTTCCTTGAGCCCGAGCATCAGTTCCACCTTGTCATCCCTTGAAGACCAGTCTATGTCGGCCAGAATGTAACAGCTTCCCGAAAGGCTTGAGATATAATCGAGCACGTCACCGACCGTATCCCTGTGTACCTCCCTGCCGGAAACCGGCGAGTACGTCTTTCCGATGCGGGAAAATATCAGACGCAGGAAATCATATATTTCAGTCGTGGTGGCAACAGTCGATCTCGGGTTCTTGACATTGACTTTCTGCTCGATCGCCACTGCAGGCGGGATTCCGTCTATGGAATCCACGTCGGGCTTTGACATACGGCCCAGAAACTGCCTTGCATAAGATGATAGACTTTCAGCGAAACGCCTCTGTCCTTCGGCGAAAAGGGTGTCGAAAGCAAGCGAAGACTTCCCGCTTCCGGATACGCCGGTGATAACGACGAACTTTCCGCGTGGAATCTCCAGGTCAATATTCTTGAGATTATTGACCCTTGCACCCTTTATTGTAATGGAATCATTCACCTACCGGAATATCTCTCTAGTCCCTTTTGAAAATATCCCTCGTATAGACCTTGTCCCTGACATCATCAAGGATGCTTTCATAGCGGTTTGCGATTATCGCATCGGAACGGCGCTTGAACTCGTCGAGGTCATTGACCACCTCACTTCCGAAGAATCTGGTCCCGTTCTCCAGAGACGGCTCATATATTATCACCCCGACACCTTTCGCCTTTATCCTCTTCATCACACCCTGGATGCTGGACTGGCGGAAGTTGTCCGAATTGGACTTCATCGTAAGTCGGAACACCCCTACTGTCGCGGGATTGTCGCAATCCTGTTTCCAGCCGTCCTTGTCGCTATAATAACCGGCACGGGAAAGCACCTGGAACGCAATGAAATCCTTGCGGGTCCTGTTAGAATTGACAATAGCCTCGATGAGGTTCTCCGGGACGTCCCTGAAATTGGCCAGGAGTTGCTTGGTATCCTTCGGAAGACAATAGCCGCCATAGCCGAACGAAGGGTTGTTGTAATGCTGGCCGATGCGCGGATCCAGTCCGACACCGTCTATGATGGACTTCGTGTCAAGTCCCTTCACCTCAGCATATGTGTCGAGCTCATTGAAGAAGCTCACCCTCAGGGCAAGGTATGTATTGGCAAAAAGCTTCACGGCCTCCGCTTCCGTTGTTCCCATTATCAGTACCGGAGTATCAGGCTTCAGAGAACTTTCCCTCAGTATCCGGGCGAAGCGCTCCGCGGCATCGGCGAGGACCGGATCGCCATCAGGGCGTCCGACGATTATCCTGCTGGGATAGAGGTTATCGTACAAGGCCTTGCTTTCCCTAAGAAACTCAGGAGAGAATATTATCTTCGCCGCAGGGTATTTCGCCCTCACGGATGACGTATAGCCGACAGGGACCGTGGATTTGATGACCATCACAGCCTCAGGATTGGCCGACAGGACAAGCTCGATGACTTCCTCGACGTGCGAGGTATCAAAGAAATTCTTCTGCGGGTCATAGTTGGTGGGAGCGGCTATTACGACGAATTCCGCATCCCTGTAGGCCGCAGCGCCGTCCAATGTCGCCCTGAGGTCCAATTTCTTTTCAGAAAGATACTTCTCGATGTAATCATCCTGGATGGGAGACGCTCCTCTGTTGATCATATCGACCTTCTCCGGTATCACGTCAACTGCCGTGACCTGATGTTTCTGGGCCAGGAGTGTCGCGATGGACATTCCTACGTACCCCGTTCCTGCAACAGCTATTTTCATATTCTACAAAAATAACTCCTTTCGCTGTCAAATTCAAGTATTTTCCTTCCCTGTTTACAGCAATTTGAGTGATACCATGAACTCGCCCTGATTCAGTCCGTTGCCCCACGCCCGTGCGTAGCCGAACGACAGTGTCGTCTTCATATGCGTGAAGAAGACCATCTGTATATTCATCTGGGCGCCCACACTCACATAGTTTGCCCTGCGGCTGCTCTCGACACCCCACCAGTCGGTCATAAGATCATTGCCAAACAGGCAGAACTGAATATAGTTCGGATAGCACTGCAGCGCACCGAGATTGTCAAATCTGATAGGGTCGAAATCTATCTCACCTGTCATCTTGGCATAACTGTGAGCGGCAATCTGGTCGATTCGTGCACCAGGAAAAGCACTGGCCGTACGGTATCTGTTGATATCCCCGTTATCGACATAATTGTTTCGGAAACCTCCGAAATATGAATTGCCGAGGGCGGAATTACTGTCACCGAAAGCCTGACCGGCGGCTCCCTTCAACCAGAAAGCATTGTGCTCACCCACAGGAAGGAGGAACCCCAGGTCCCCGGAGATGTCTATTGACGGGAAGAACCTGCCGTCAGCCAGATATGTATAGGCGCTGGCAGAGAAGCGGTAGCCCTGTTCGGCTTCGATGGCGCCGATGGTTCCCCGGACCTTGCCTCCTTTGATATAAGCAGCGGCAGTCTGGAAGGACGTTATGCCTTCGTCAACCTCAATTTCCTGATAGAGCGGAAGGGCATCCATATCGCCGTAGTGCGCCAAAGATGCTCCCCACTGCCAGGTGAAAGGAGCCTGCAACTGGTTCTTATAGTCATAAGCGAGGGAAACGTGATATCCCTTTCGTGAAGCCCTTCTCGGTCCGAAAAGGTCGTAGAAATTCGTCTGATTCCAGGCCGCATCCAGTGTCCATCTGTTATACTTGACTTCGGCAGCGGCGTGGAAACGGTTTTTCCAGTCATTGCCGCTCCAAGGCGACGCACCGACGAAAAGATTCACCGAGAACAGCGACAGCGGATCATAGAATGCTACGTGACAGCCAAGCACCGGAGTCATATTGTTCCAGGAACTCCTGTCCGTAAAGCCGCTTATGTCCGGATATATTCCCTGGAACTTGATTTCCCGGAACGGGCTGTACACTGTAATCGAATCATACACTTCTCCGAATGTTATATCCGGCATACCGGACTTGAGAGTCGAAAGCTGTGCGAGTTCCGGATTGGCTTCATATACCTTCTGCCCGAGGAATTCCACGCTGTTGGCATCGTGAAGCTCCTTGTATTCGAACGTGACCGGTGTCATACCCTCAGATGAATATTCCAGCGCATAGACAAGGTTGTCAGACGCCAGATATGGTGCGAAGGCTCCCGTCTGGACATTTGTGACAAGATTGAAGTCGCCTGTAGCCATATCGTATGACCAGATATTAGGTACACCCGTATAATAGCTGAATCCCACCAGCTTACTGTCATCGTGGCTGAACCTGAACTGGCTCAGATTGGAGTCTTCGAGGGAATAGAGCACTTTATAGGCAAGGCTGGCATCCTCTATGTCGCTGATATTGAACATTGCCAGCGTATGCTCGCCCTTCGTACCCTGAATTGCCACCACAAGCCGTGTTCCATCGTGGGAAACGTCCAGGTCGCTCACGCTTTCCCCGAACGGGAAGGTATAGAGAACCTCCCTTTTTTCAAGCTTTGAATCATATTTCACAAGATAACAGATTCCCTGATTGCTCAGGAGTCCGTACAGGCAGTCGTTTACATTGTCATAGCAGATATCGTACATTCTCTGGAACTTCAGCCTCTTTTCCACCTTTTTCCCATTCAGGTCATATACGACAAGTCCACGGTATTTGGTATTCCTGTCCGTCCAGAACAGGCGCTGTCCCTTCTTGTCATAGGCGATATATGCGGGCTGATACGTCTTGTATCCGTCCAGATACGCTATCCTCTCTATCCTTTCCCCTTGTCTGCCGCTTTCATCAATATCTATCCTGATGATTCTGGCGAAATCTCCCGGGTGATTCACCGCCGCATAGGCCACACGGTTGTCTTCATCAACTATCATCGGAGACATCGAACCGAGATTCTTTTCGACAATCTTCCTGAAGTCCGTCAGGGGATACTCAGCCACGCTTTCCAGATTTTCCTTCTGATGTGTCCTTTCGAATTCCTGCCAGTCTTTCCAGGCATCGCGCAGGTTCTTTCCGTACACTTTTTCAAACTGTTTTGCATAGAAAGTCTCGCTCTGGTCAGTACGGTTGTAGAATTCCACAAGCTTGTCGTATCCGTAAGTCAATGCAAGATAATTGATGAACCTGGTCCCGTACAGATACGCAGTCGATCCCTGGTCCACATCTGAGGTGGAGCCTTCGGTCTCAAGCCCCACGACGGAATAGAAATCTCTTTCCTCCTTGACACGGGTGCGGAAATACGTCTCGTCATATCCGCCCAGGGACCTTCCCACGCCACCGGAAAGCCAGGTTTCAAGGAAACATGCGATGCCTTCGTGATACCATCTCGGAGCATACCATCTCGGAGCATCAAGATAGCTCCAGAGTGCGCTCAAGGGATATTTTGAGTTTGGTACGACTTTATTGCCCGTAAACCTGCGCCATCCCTCGTCCACGGTGTTTGACTTGTCGGCCATCACCGCGTGAGTATATTCGTGCTTGAACACGAAATCATATCTTTCGCTGTTCGCTGATGTGAAAAATGACTTGTTGAGGGGCGCCATTCCTATCTGTATGAACAGATGAGGCAGAGCATTGACTCCGGCGTTCCCGTCATCTTCCCAGTCGGTCAGCATAATGAACGGAGCCTGAGTCGGCACCGTTCCCCATATCTGGCCGTGCAGTGTCTTCGCAGTCTGATACTTCCTCATCAGGTGGGGAATATACTGGGACTGGTTCTTATTGAAAAAGCAGACGGTGGCGCTGTCCGTCTTATACTGGTAGATGGTCTGTGCCTCCAAAACACGGCAATGGGCCATGAGCATAGCCCATAGCCCGCACAAAGCCGCAATCGTTCTCGATATTTTCATTTACTGCCAGTCTGTTCCTGTCTTGTCAAGGTTCAATCCTGTTTCTGCCGGATCAAGTCCCATAAACACTGAGCCCATCACCTGGTCAAGGTTAAGGCCACCGTTTATACCGTCAAGGTTGAGGCCGCTGTTCACGCCGTCGAGGTTGAGGCCGCCGTTTGTGCCGTCAAGAGCGAGGCCGCCGTTTGTGCCGTCAAGAGCGAGGCCGCTGTTCACGCCGTCAAGGTTGAGGCCGCCGTTTGTGCCGTCAAGAGCGAGGCCGCTGTTCACGCCGTCAAGGTTAAGGCCACTGTTTACGCCTTCAAGGGAAATGACTGAAGCGATTTTCTCCAGGCTCAATTCTCCAACAAGTCCGTCAAGGGCGAGGCCGCTGTTCACGCCGTCAAGATTGAGGCCACTGTTTACACCGTCAAGGTTGAGACCGCTGTTCACACCGTCAAGATTGAGACCAGGGATAAATGAGGTGTAAGCCAATGCGATGGCTGAAGACTCGGATACCATTTCCTTCGCCTTATCGTTCCAATATGCTATATCCTGATCCGATTTGTTCAGCATAGCATCCTGCATACAATAGATGGACCACTCGGCTACGAGTCCTGCTATGGCTTCGCACTCCTCTCCTTCCTTTCCGTCGAGATAAGATGCAGCCTCATCGACGAAAGCCTTTCCGATAGCCAGCTGATACTCAATCTTCTGGAACCCGACAAAAACGTTGCTGGAAGCCTGCTCGTACTCCGGAGCACGTTTACCCTCCGAAAGTTTCTTCAAGCCGCTGGTAGCAGTTGCAATGGACTGTTTCGTATTGTATGCCTTGGCATTGAGAGATACGACGTTTCTGATTGCAGTCTTGAATTCCGGTATATCGGCGCAAATCTCGATTGTCCTGGAAGTAAGATCCTCAAGATTGTCCACACGCGCCTCGATAAGTTCGTATGTGTTCTCTGTC
>JAZUKB010000064.1:0-2812 GCA_045643085.1 Candidatus Cryptobacteroides sp. | reverse complement strand
GAGACCTGCATCTATCTGGCGTCATCCCCGAAAAGCAATTCTGCGATTATGGCGATAGACGAGGCTCTGGCTATGGTTAACAGTACCAACGATGCCCCTCCGGTCCCGCTTCATCTGCGTAACGCCCCCACGAAGCTGATGCAGGAACTCGGATATGCAAAGGATTACAAATATGCCCACTCGTTCGAGGGCAATTTCGTGGACCAGGAATTCCTGCCTGATGAACTGAAAGGGCACAAATTCTATGATCCGGGGAACAATGCGAGGGAGAACGAGATTCGGGTGAGACTGGGCAAACTTTGGAAGAAATATGACTATTGAGAGAAAGATAATACTTGGCAGCAAATCCCCCAGACGCAATGAACTGCTCAGGGAGATAATCCCCTCCTTCACCGTCGATACGGAAAACTCGTTCGTCGAGTCGAAGGACCCCGCCATCCCTCCTCACGAGTTGCCGTCCGTAATGTCGGAGGGAAAATCTCTCGGATTCCACAGGCCGCTTGAGCCTGACGAAATCCTGATTACGGCGGACACCGTGGTGATAGTGGACAACAGGCTTCTCGGCAAGCCGAAAGACAGGCAGGATGCAGTCGATATGCTGAAGGCCCTTTCGGGCAGGACCCACGAGGTTGTCACTTCCGTGACAGTAAGGAGCAACGCGCACAAGAAGACCTTCACCGATACTGCATATGTAACGTTCAAGATATTGACAGATAGCGAGATAGATTATTACATAGACACTTGCAAGCCATATGACAAAGCGGGTGCATACGGTATCCAGGAGTGGATAGGTTACATAGGAATAACTGAAATCAAAGGGTCGTACTACACGGTAATGGGACTCCCCGTCCATATCATATATGACGCCTTGAACGGAAATCATGGATTTTAACACAATATTTATGAAAAGAACATTATTACTCACGCTGCTTGTTGCAGCCTCCACTTTCCTTGCCGGAGCGCAGGAACTTGAAGTGAACTACGACAAAAGCAAGATCCGCCCCTTCACACTTGAGGACCCCCTCACCTTCGTTGACGGCAGCAAGGTGAAAACCGAAGCGGACTGGGCTGCCAGACGCCTTGAGATTCTGGACATCTTCCAGAAGGAGATGTACGGACAGTGCCCCGCAAAGCCTGATACCGTCATCCTTGAAACAATAGAGGAAGGCACGACCCTGATGGGCTTCGCCCACAGGAAACAAATCAGAATGTACTTCCGCCCCGACAAGAGCGGTCCGTTCATCACCTGGCTGATCCTGACCCCCAACGCATTCAAGGGCCCCAGACCCACTGTGCTGATGCTCAATTACAACGGCAATCAGGAAATACTCGCCGACAAGGAGATTGAAATCCCTCAGATTACCACATTCGATTACAAGCAACCTTTCAAGGAGGAGAGCCGCGGTGCGCTCACCAACCCCAACCAGCGCAACATCGTTCCCGCCAACATGATACTTGCAAGAGGCTACGCTTATGTCACGGCCTGCTACGAGGAGATAAGCCCGGACCCCGACCCTGCGGCATCATACGAAAGAAAACGCGAACTTCAGGAGAAATATGCATATACGAGAATCTTCGACCTCTGGCCGAAGAGAGACCCTTCCCGCACCGACAACACTACTAGCCTTATGGCCTGGGCCTGGGGTCTTATGCGCGGAATGGATATGATAGAGAAACTTCCTGAACTGGACCAGGAACGCGTCCTGCTCACAGGCTATTCCCGCCTCGGCAAGGCCGCCCTGATCGCAGGTGCATTCGACCAGCGCTTCCCCATTGTCGTTCCAAACCAGACAGGTGGTGGCGGAATTCCCCTTGCAAAACATTTCTACGGAGAGAACGTGAACACTGAAATTCACAGTTTCACCCACTGGTACTGCAGAGGATATGACAAATATGCCGAAAACGAGGATGCGCTCCCTTTCGACCAGCATCTCTTCGTAAGCTGCATCGCGCCCCGTGCTTTCCTCTGCGAAGGATTCGACGAGCCGTGGTACGATACTGAAAGTGAGTTCATCTGCCTGCAGAATGCAAGCAAGGTGTGGGAATTCCTCGGCCGCGAGGGGCTGCCAAAGGTTTCATTCCCTGATGACTATGACATCAAGGCGATAGGATTCAACCTCGGTTACGTAAGACGCAATCTGGAACACGGAATATCCGCCCAGGACTGGCAGTGGATGCTGGACTTTTCAGACAGATACATAAAGGAACATATCAACGCACAGCGTTGATGATTCTGTCCGCCACCTCATCCACGCTCAGGTCGGAGGTGTCAAGGACAAGGTCATAATTATCAAGATTCAAGCAGTCGGCATTGTAGAACTGCTTGAATCTTTCGTTTTCCTCCTTCTTGCGCTCAAGCAGATTGTTCAGGACCTGCATAGTGTCCCCTGTCGGCTCGCTCGTTCGGGTGTCATCCTTGAAGACACGCTGTGCGGCAATCTTCGGCTCCACCTTCAGATAGACCTTGAAAGACTTCTTAACGAAGAACCACGCAAGCCTGGAGTCAAGCACGATATTGTCCGTCCCGTCGGTATTCATCGCACGGAGCCGGTTGTCTATCAGGTCATCGACAGACTTGTCGCCGCGGCACTCCTTGTTGAGTTGCAGAGTGTCTATCCCCCGCTCCTTCGCTATCCTGCGCTGGATGGAACCCGTTGAAAGATATTCCATTCCCGTAATTTCACATATTCTCCTTGCGACCGTGCTCTTCCCAGAACCGAGGTCGCCTGTTATCGCTATTATTGACATATCTTTATGAATCGAACACGAAATTACTAAAAAATAGAATCCGTTTTTGTAATTTTGTGAAAAC
>JAZUKB010000063.1:0-5753 GCA_045643085.1 Candidatus Cryptobacteroides sp. | reverse complement strand
TCCGGGGAGCATAGTCCCGACCATAACGTTCTCCAATTCGTGATACGGCATTCCGCCCGGATTCCCTTCAAAATAGAGGTTGACAGGTATCGAAACGTCGCCTTCGCGGATGGAAGCAATGTTCATTCCGTTAAGATTGCCGGCAAGAGCGAACGAGAGCACGGTCTTGTTGATTCCAAGACGGGCCGACTCCTCTTCGTTGAGTTCAACGTGTACCGAAGAGAGATAATCGTCCGCAGTACTGTGCACCCATTTCAGTTCATCCGTGAGGGAACACATATATTTCCTGATTTCCTGCGCGGCATCCAGAAGTTCGCCGCGGTCCTCCCCTTTCAGGGTAATCACCACGGGAGCATCTACAGCCTGATAGTCTATCTGTTTGAAACGGACGCGGGCGTTGGGGAACATATTCTGACAGCTCTTCTCACATTCAAGCAGAATCTGCTCCGTCGCTTCATTGGACCGGGTGTTGACAATCATCTGGGAGACTGTCTTCCCGGGCAGAATCGGATTGTATGTCAGGCAGAAACGGGGAGCGCCGGTACCGATGAAAGCGGTGACTGACTCCACCCTCTCATCGGCAAGGAACATCCGTTGCAGCGAATCGGTGCAGAATTTGGTCTGTTCCAGACCATTGCCGCCCTCGACCTCGGTCTCCACAACAAAGAACGGCCTGTCAGCCATAGGCATCATCTGGATGTTCAGCTGGAAGAACATTAAGACTCCCAGACCGACTATCGCGACTCCGGTAAGAAGTGTTGCCTTGGGATATCTGAAGCAGAATACCTCGGCTTTGTCATACGCCCGCTGCATTCCCGCAAAGAAACGGGCCTGAATACGGGTGAATAAGTTCTCCTTCTCCGAGAGTTCGGAATTTATGTACCTCATTTCGAGGGATGGAATGACCGTTACGGCATACATCAGCGAGACCATAAGAGCAATCACGAACACCCAGGGGAAAAGCTGGACAAAATCTCCGAGATAGCCCGTAATCAGAATTTTGGCAGGGAAAAACATCGCGCATATCGCAAGCGTCGCGGCAAGTGTGGGAGGGAAAAGCTCCCTGATGCTGCTGCCCGCCGCCTCCTGCTTTTCGAGTCCGTGGCCGAGTTTGCTCATATATCCGTCCATCGTGATGATGGAATTGTCCACAATCATTCCGAGAGTCGCTATCAGGGCTCCGAGGGTTACCGTATTGAGGTCAATTCCGGTGACGTACATTATCCCGATGGAAATTGCGGTGCAGACAGGAACGCCGGAACCTGCAATCAGAGCGGATTTCATAGGGAAAAGGAGCAGCATCACCATAACGACGACAATCATCGAGATGATAAGGTCGCTCAGGAACGAGTATATGGAGTCGGCCACAACCTTGGGCTGGTCGGAGATGCGGCTTATCGTGACACTTTCGGGCATCTGTTCCATAAACTCGTTCAGAACGACGTCCATTTCCTCCCCGAATTCTACGATATTGTTGTCCGGCATCATCTCCGCTGAGATTATCAGGCAGCTGTGCCCGTTGTAGTTGACATACGAAGAGGGCTCCTTGCATCGACGTTCCACCCTGGCGATATCCTTCAGACGGAGCATATTGCCGGACGGGTCGGAATAGACGATATGGCCTGCCACCTGCTGTTCGGTCGAGGCCGGTCCGTCAATTCTGACCGGCGAGAAGGTATAATCCGTTTCGAAATCACCGGCAGGCAAAGCTATCGATGATGATTTGTAGGTCAGGAACATCTGGAGCGGATCCAGAGCATATCCGGAAAGTTTGTCGCTGTCAACAGTCACGGCTATTTCCTCGTCCTGCTTGCCTATGACGGACACCTTTGCAAGTTTGGGAAGCCTGCGCAGCATCTCACACAGCCTGTCGGAATATTCCGAAAGTTCGGAATAGCTCTTGTCGTCAGATTCCAGGGCTATGAGAAGAGACGACACGGAACTGAAATCGTCCAGGACAGCGACCGCGAGGACACCTGTCGGAAGGAGCAGTTTCGTATCCTGAAGCCTCAGCTTGATTTTCGACCAGACTTCGTCCTTTTTGGCCTGGGAGACATTGAGGTCAACGTAAATGTAACATATACCGTCCTTGGAAACCGACCTCACCGATTTCCTGTCCACCTCCTTGAACGAGAAGAGAGTCTCTTCGAGTTTGGAGGTAAGTTCCTTTTCCACCTGCGAAGCATCGGCTCCCGGATAGATTCCCGCGACAAGCCCCTGCTTCAGTTCAAAGGTAGGGAATTCATCCTTGTTCATCCGAACAAGCCCTATGATGCCTGCAACGGTGAGAATCAGGACGAGAAGGTATACCGGCTTCTTATGCTGTATCACGGCATTGACCCAGCCGGACAATTTTTCGGTATTCTTCATCACTTGCAGGTATTGACTTTCATTCCGGTAGAGACTTTACTGCTGCCTTCGACGATGACGAGATCTCCCGCGGAAAGGCCTTCGGACACCGCAACGCCCGTCCCGCTGTAGCCTGAGACGGTGACATAACGCTTGGCGACGATATTGTCGGAACCGACTGACCACACGTACCGGCCGTTGTTGTCGGTCCTGACTGCGGATGCGGGAACAACGAACAGAGTATCTTCGGATGCCGGCTCTATCCTGACCTTACAGGTCATACCGGGCATCAGCTGGTACGGGTCGCTGATATTCTTCAACGTGAAATCGTAGGCGTGTGAAAGAGCTGAGGCGCACACCCCTTTCACTGCAACGGAACCGTCGACAGTCTTGCGCAGCGCCGGAACTTCAACTCTGGCCTTTGCGCCGAGGGCTACGGAGGAATACTCGCTTTCGGGGACTTTGAAATGAATCTCGACACTCTCCACATCGACAATCTGCAGGACAGGCTGCGCCGCAGTCACCCTTTCACCCCTGTGGGCATAAACCTCCCCTATCACTCCAGTGAAAGGTGCGGTTATATTACACTCTTCAAGAGCCTTCCGTGCAGATTTCTCGGCAGATTCAGCCTGTTCGAGCTTGGTCTTTATCTCAACCATCTTCACCTCCGTCAGCGTACCGCTTTCATACACCTTGCAGGCGCGGTCATAGCCGTCCCGGGCCTGGTCGAGAGCCGCTTTGGCTATCTCATACGCGGAGCGTACACCCTCGGAACTTATAGTTGCAAGGACAGCGCCCTTTGAAACGCGCTTCCCTTTCGTGGCTTCCACAGTTTCGATGGTGCCGGGGAACTGGCTCAGGAGAGCCGTGCTTTTCGAGGGCTCGACGGTCCCCACATAACTGTTGCTCAGGCAGTCACTCTGGGGAGTCATCGAAATGACCCTGACGGTAACAACACTTGCCGAATCGTCGGCATCTACAGTTTTTTCATTCCCGCAGGAGGCCACGGCAATGGCAATGGCCATCGGCAGGACGGATTGAATCTTAATGAACTTTTTCATCATACCTGCCGTTTATTTATTGAACTGGGCCACGCAATGCACGTCGCTTGAGAGAAGGACCATAGGAACGTCATCTATCGTGAACGCCCCCTGATATTCAAGGTCCAGAAGAAGCATATCATCATATTTTCGACCGTTTCCGGAATATTTCACGATGCCGGCACCTATCTTGTCGACGCCGTCGGTAAGCTGGGCGGCCTTTGTAGTTTTGCCCTGGAATGAGAGAGCCGTTCCGGAAAGAGAGCCTTCCGCTATGTCGGCATTTCCCAGAAGGTCATTGAAAGTGACAAGCACATTGCCGTCGTCACTTTTCACTACGTGCAGCTGTCCCTGCTCGGGATAGAGACCCACCACAACGGGGTCGACGTTGACTCCCATCGCCTTGTACCGGGCAAGGGTGGCCGCGTCGAGACCTGCAAGCTGTGCAGGCATCAAGGTAACGGTGCCGCTTGTCTTATAGGTATAGGAACCGATTATTTCCGTTGAGGAATCTTTGGTGCATCCGCTCAGCAAAAGCATAAAGAGAGGCAAGGATGCAGCCAACAAAATGATTTTGATTTTCATATCGATTGATTTTTATATTTGAACAAAAGGACTGCAAAGTTACCAATTTTCAGGGTAGGATATAAAAATTGTTTAATTTTGCGCGTTATTTCAATAGAGAGATGGATAAAAAAGGTTTGATAGGCATCAGCCCGATGATATTTTTCATCGTACTTTATCTCGGATCCGCCCTGATTTGCGGTGATTTTGCAAAAGTGCCCCTCATATCGGCATTCTTCATAACGTCGGTTTATGCAATCGCCGTCACAAGCGGACTGTCACTCCCCAACAGGGTGCGTGTCTACGGAAGAGGTGCGGGGAAGACGAAGGTGCTCTTTATGATATGGCTGTTCATCGCTGCGGGTATTTTCGCTTCGTGCGCTGAGGCGATGGGGAGCGTACAGGCTACCGTTGACATAATCCTCCACGTCCTGCCCGGAAGATTCCTCTATATTGGGCTGTTCGCGGCGGGATGCGTCCTGTCGATGGCGACCGGGTCGGGCATAGGTTCCATAGTCGCCCTGATGCCGATTGCAATTGAGATGGCAAAGGTCAGTGGGGGAAATTACGCACTCTTCAGCTCGATAGTCGTCAGTTCCGCAATGTTCGGAGACAACCTCTCCTTCATATCCGACACCACCGTGATAGCCACGACCAGTCAGGGATGCCAGCTTAAAGACAAATTCAAGATGAATCTGAAACTGGTAGTCATTCCCGCCCTGATAGTTGTCCTGCTTTATTTCCGGCTCGGCAGGGAAATAATTGAAATACCTGTTCCAGAGCATCCCGAATATTGGAAGATTCTTCCCTACATCACATTGCTGACAATGGCGATATGCGGAGTTGACGTGCTGATCACGCTGCTCACCGGAATAGCGCTGTGTGCCGCCGAGGGTTTCATACTGGGCAGTTTCGACTACTTCGGATTTATGACGGCAATCGGCGACGGAATACTTGATATGGGTTTCCTTGTGATGCTCATCCTGATGGCCTCCGGCCTGGCGGCAGTCATCCAGCACAACGGAGGGATGGAATGGCTTGTCAAGGTATGCACGAAATTCGTGAAAGGCAGGAAATCCGCCGAAGCCTGCATTGCTGTTCTGACCTCCTTGATGACACTCTGCACTTCCACAAATACAATCGCAATTATCTCAGTCGGAGACATTGTGAGAGAACTCTCCCAAAAATACGGCGTTGATCCGAGGAAAGCGGCGAGCCTGATGGACACAAGTTCCTGCATAGTACTGGAACTGATACCGTACAGTTCTCACATTCTTGCCGCCGCGGCATTCACAGGCATTGCCACCACAGCGATAATACCTTATATGTACTATCCGATGCTGCTCGGAATTGCCGTGGTCCTTTCAATCCTCTTCGGAAGAAAAACTGTAGCGCCCGCCATTCAATAAGCGGACCTTTCCCGACCTGCCGATGAACTCGGCGGTCGTCCCCACGGGTACGGAAATCTCGTATCCTACACCCGCTTCAGTCTTGTTCCAGCAAACTTTTATCGTACCGTACGGTGTCTCCTTGCTGACCTTGGCATAGTCGATGCCTTCGGGAATCTGAGGGGCGATCCTGAAAGTGCGGTATCCGGGAGATGTCGGGACGATGCCGCCGATTGCCTGATAGAACCAGCTTCCGATACCGTTGAAGCAGTTGTGGATGAAACTTCTGTTTCCGTCCCAGTATTCCCAGGTTGTCGTGCCTCCGTTTTCAAGCATATAAAGATATCCGGGACAATCCCTCTGCTTCAATTTTCTGTAGACAAAATCGGGATGATTGTCACGGACGGCCCAC
>JAZUKB010000062.1:0-1785 GCA_045643085.1 Candidatus Cryptobacteroides sp. | reverse complement strand
AAAGAAACGTGGCATCCACGTAGTAAATATAATGCTGGATGAGTATGCCTTTTCCGGCAAGTGCCATTTCAACTTCGGCTGCAAGCAGGTGGAGCACGAATGTGTGGATTGCCCGCATCTGGGAAAACATCCCGTCTGTCTTATGAAATCCGGGCCGCACAAGGTATTTCTGCGTAAGAAACACAATTATGAAGGCACCGATATGGTATTCGTCGGCCCGGAAATGGCCTTGAACGGGGCACGGCGCTCCCCCTTGGTAAAAGACAGAGTGCTGATCGAGGCCGACGAATGCATCGACACGCGCAGGTTCCATCCGAGGGACACGACCGCCCTTCGCAGGGAATTGGGCATTCCCGACAACAAGATTGTCTGCCTATGCGTCGCAGTATATGACGGAGTCCATCACGAGCGCAAGGGGGTGCCCTATTACATAGAGCTTGCCAGACGCTTCGAGGATGACGACAGGTTCGTTTTCGTTCAGGTGGCTTATGTGGCCGAATATCCCGGCGGCCTTCCGAAGAACTACATTGCAAAAGGATTCATCAATGATATCGATACCGTGGCTGAATATCTGTCCCTGGGTGACCTGTTCATATTCCCGTCCGTGGCCGACACAATGCCGAACACCTGTATCGAGGCCCTTTCCTGCGGAACACCCCTGCTCTGCTGGAAGGTATATGGCAACGAGAAGATGGCCCCGCCGGAAATTGCCACTTTCGTCACTCCGACAAATCTCGATGAGATGGCCGCCGTCGTGGACAAGTTGGAAAAGAAAAGTGAAGATAAGATAAAAAAATGCCGTGAATATGCCGTGAGCAGATATGACAATCAGGCATATTTCAAGAAACTGATGAAAATAGGAGAAGAATTATGCAAATAAGAAATGATTTCCTGCCGTTCTCGCGGCCCTCGATAGGCGAAGATGCCATAGAATCCGTCGCTGAATCAATACGTTGCGGATGGGTGGCAATGGGACCGAAAGTGGTCCAATTCGAGAAAGCAATCTCGGATTATGTGGGCTCAAAGTATGCGATATCGATGAATTCGGCTACAGCCGGGCTGCATTCTTCCGTAATGGCGATGGGCATAGGCCCGGGAGATGAAGTCATAACCACCCCGATGACATTCGCTTCTACAGTCAATGCAATCATTCTCTCTGGAGCCAGACCGGTTCTCGTCGACATAGACAGACGCAGCCTCAATATTGACGTGAATAAGATAGAGCAGGCCGTCACTTCGCGCACAAGGGCCATTATTCCGGTCCATTTTGCGGGTCTGCCCTGCGATATGGATGTCATTGAAGAGATTGCCCAGAAGCACAATCTGTTGATTATCGAGGATGCGGCGCACGCACTGGGCGCATCGTACAAAGGTAGGAAGATTGGTTCTGACAAGGGCAAGGGCCACGTGGCTGTTTTCAGTTTCCACCCCACGAAGAACATCACCACTGCAGAAGGCGGAATCGTCTGCACTGAGGATGAAGAAATAGCCGAATACCTCTCTGTGTTCCGTCAGAACGGAATGTCCAAAGGCGCCTGGAACAGGTATTCGTCATCCGGCAATACGCACTATGACGTTCCTATGCCGGGACTCAAGTACCAGATGTCGGACATACAGGCCGCCATCGGCCTTTCCCAGATAAAGCAGCTCGACAGTTTCAACCGGCGCAGACGTGAGATTTGCGCAATATACGAGGCAGAGCTGGCCGGATGTCCCGGCATCAGTTTCCAGCAGAGCGCCGGATATGAGCACGTCCATAGCCGTCACATATTTCCCATACTTGTC
>JAZUKB010000061.1:0-5380 GCA_045643085.1 Candidatus Cryptobacteroides sp. | reverse complement strand
AAGGCGGACCTGTCAATCGATTTCTGCGGTGTCCGTTGTGAGAATCCTTTCTTTCTCGCATCGTCGGTAATTGCCAACAACTATGAGATGATTGCGAAAGCCTTTGATATGGGCTGGGGTGGAGTCGTGTTCAAGACCGTCTCGTTCCTGAACATAAAGGAAGTGTCTCCCCGTTTCGACCAGGTTGGGAAGGAAGGAATGCCGTTCATAGGTTTCAGAAATATGGAACAGACCAGTGCGAACAGCTTGGAAGAGGATTTCGCCGTAATGGCAAGACTTAAAAAGGACTATCCGACTAAGGTGATTGTAGCCTCTATTATGGGATCTGACGAACAGGAGTGGGAGGCTCTCGCCCGGATGGCTGAAAAAGCTGGTGCCGATATGGTCGAATGCAATTTCTCCTGCCCGCATATGAAGGCCGAAAGGATAGGCAGCGATGTTGGTCAGAATCCGGAGTTGGTCCGTTTATATACGATGGCAGCCAAGCGCGGGACATCTCTGCCGGTAATTGCCAAAATGACTCCCAACATTACTCATATAGAAGAGCCTTCGTTTGCTGCAAAGGTGGGCGGTGCGGACGCGATAGCCGCAATCAATACCATTAAGAGCATCACTCTGAAGCATCGCAGCGAAGTGTCAGGAAAGAAGACGATTTCAGGATATAGCGGAAAGGCAGTGAAACCCATCGCGCAACGCTGTATCCTCGACATAGCAAAGGCTCCTGAAACGAAGGATATGCCTCTTAGTGGAATAGGAGGCATAGAGACGTGGAAAGATGCCATCGAATATATCAGGATAGGGTGTTCGAACGTTCAGGTATGTACTGCTGTGATGCAGTATGGATACAGGATTATCGACGACCTGATTGCCGGTGTCCAGGATTATATGGCACGCCATGGCGTGAAGCGGCTCTCGGATATCGTGGGTGAGGCTCTCCCGCAGTTCGTTTCTCCGGACAAGCTGGACCGGGATACACTCGTACTCCCAAGATTCGACAAGAAAAAATGTATAGGTTGCGGAAGGTGCTATATTTCCTGCTATGACGGTGGCCATCAGGCGATAAAATTTGATTCTGACACTCGCAGACCGTCCATTCTGGGGAAGCGTTGTGTCGGCTGCCACCTCTGTATGCTCATCTGTCCTGTCGGTGCCATATCCTCCGGAAAGAGGATACCGAAACCATAGCAATGGTATGAATTAAGTCTCTTCCCGTTATATAGATATGCGTCTGTTTTCTGCGAAAAGTACTCGTACAACGTACGCTTTTGCATCCTAATAACCAATCCTGTTTCATCCGGCCAGACAGGATACCAAAAAGTTCTTATTGGACTTTTTTGAGGGGCTAAACTTGATTTTCAGCGCTTATTGGTACTTCTAAACAGCTTCTTATTTGGAGATGATATAAACTTTGGTCTGGTATGGATCAATCGGTCCTGTAATCAGCGACCCTCTGACCTCGGCAGTGCTTCCGGTCCATACATCGAGAAGCAGATATTCGGCCGCTCCATCCAGATAGAGTTCCTTGAGAGGGAGCGTGACGGACTCCTGGGTCGTCGATGCGCGGTTGGTTACCGAAACTGCCATGCGGCCCCCGGCAAGATCCTTGACATACACGTCATATCCCTTGTTGGAATAGTCTGTTGAACCAGTGCTGAGGTGCTCGAAATACTCAGCCTGCTGTCCAAGAGGGTCCTGATCTATGCTGATGAGATATTTGTTGGAAACCGTGGCGATGTCTTCTTTTGTAAGCAACGGTGAAGGGAGTCTTCCTGCGGTCGTGTTGCCTTCAGCCCGAGGTTTCATTCGGAAGTCGCATGAGTGGAATATTGGACTTGCCAACATGCACCAGAGAGCCATGTTGGTTCTGTATTGCTCATCAGTGAGGCTTGGAATCACACCGCCGTTTTCCAGATGTTCCGCCGAATTGTTGCTTGGACAGCCGAGACCATGAAGGCCGATCAGAGTCATGTCAAGGTCGTTGAAACGGTTCACGCCGGCCCACATCCACGTGTGTCTGGCTTCATCAACAATGGCAAGAACTCCAAGGCGATTATGATGACCTATCCAACTCTCGCGGGAATCCCCGGACGCACGCCACATGCTTCCACCGACCTCCGAAGCCCATAGGTATGGATAGAAATTTCCCCACTCACAAAGATAGTAGACGAAGGGATTTCTTCCCTCGCTCTTTCTCCTCTCATTCAGAGCAGTTATGACCTCGCCCATGGCTGCATAGCTGTCATAGGCTGATGCCTGGGAATTACAGAAATCATACTTCAACAGATCAACACCCCAACTGTCGAAGAGGTTGATATGCAGGTCCTCATAGCCGTATGATCCGGGCTGGTAGCCCGCGCATGTCATCAGTCCGGCATCGGAATATATTCCCAGACGCATTGCAGGATTGACAGACTTGCACTCTTTGATCAATCCGCTGATTCCTTTGGGGAACTTGACCGGATCGTATGTGAGTTTGGCCTGATCACTCTGATTGGTAGCCCACGTGTCATCAAGTATTATGGTGTTATATCCGGCATCGATGAGGCCTCGCTTCTGCATGCCTTTTACAAGCTTGCATATCTTCTTGTGAGAGATACCACGTTCAAACCAATTCCAGGATAACCATCCCATTGCCGGCGTGGGTGATTGGAGACAGTTGCTGACAGTCAACTTGACCGGGACGTTTTCGATGCTGCCGTCAGCATCTTTGACCTTAACTGTATAAGTATAAGTGCCTTCTTCTGCAGGAACTGATCCTTTGACATATTTGTACCGGTTGCCGACCGTCAGGCGGTCTTCATAGAGTTTAAGTGTCGTAAGTGAGCCGAAGTCCACGTCGATGACCTCCATACCCTCTTCCGGGATAATCTTATGGATAAATTCATTCCCTGGGAGAGAGAACAGGTTGGTGGCACATGCGAGACTTCCGGTTGTATAAGGTTTGATGGCCCATACCGGCGAGTTCTCAGAAGCGGAACCCCAAGAACTTGGAACGATTGCAACACTCTTCCTGTCCTCAAGCAGGAAGAACCTCCATGTGTTTACCGAAGATTCAAGGTCACGGAGATGCTTTCCCCTTTCTGTCGCCACAAATGAACTTCCGTCGCAAGGTGTGGAATACGTGATGTAGCATTGGGCATCCCGGTCGAATATATAATATCTGCCGGGATTCTCATCGTCCTCAATGAAGATTATTCTATCGGCATCTTTCTTCTTTCGCGAAAGTTCAATCCCGTCCGGGCTTACCAGGAGATACGCCTGCAGTGTCTTCATCAGATATTCATATTGCACCCCGGCTTCTGCCGCGGGGGTTGGAAGAAAGCAGTGCTTGAACTCGACGCTTACCTCACAATTGTCATTGTCGATATTGACGAAATAAACATAACCATTGCCTACTGTTACAAAGACATCCTCATTCGTGACTGTGGCCGCCTCGAAGGTCGTATCATATTGCGGGCAGCCACCCACAAAATCACCTCCGGGATATTCGTTGCCGAAAATCTTGACGAATGCCCGGTCAGGCATTCCCGTTGTGGAGAAATGGTATGTCCTTGCAGCTGCAGGACTCGTGTTGAAGATGCCTGCCAGCAACGTAATAACAGCAAATATTGATTTCATCATTATCGTATTTGTTTTCCATAGCGTCCGCACCTATTTCAGAAGGTTGCCGAGGATGCTCCGGGTAAGTTGCTTCGTCGCGTTTCTGGTTACGGCCGAGGTGGTGTTCTTGATGGCTCTGTCCGCTATGGTCTTGCCGCTTACTTTCTTTCCGCTGACGGCTCTTGAGACTTCGGTGCCCAGGGAACTGCTGACAGCCGTGATGGCTGTTCCGAGCAGAGTCCCGAGAAGTCCCTTGCCGATGCCTTTCGCAACGGACTTTCCTTTTTTCTCCGGTACCTGCTCTTTCTTCTGCTCCTGTGCCTCCTGATTCTCCTGAGCCATCTGCATCAGGTCTTCGAATGCGCTCTGCCTGTCAAAGGTCTTGTCGTATTTGCCGTAGATGCGGGACCTCTTGATGCTTGCATCTCTCTGAGCCGGTGTTATTGCGCCTATCTGGCTGAGGGGGAAGAGTATCCTTGCCTTTTCAACTACACCGGGCATACCTTTTTCGTCGAGGAAGGAAACCAGAGCTTCACCCGTACCGAGTTGGGTGATGGCATCTTCCGTCTTGAATCCGGGATTGGCCCGGAAAGTTTCCGCCGCGGCCCTGATTGCTTTCTGGTCCTTAGGGGTGAAGGCACGCAGAGCGTGCTGTATTCTGTTCCCGAGCTGGCCGAGTATCACGTCGGGAATGTCGGTGGGGTTCTGGGTTACGAAGTAGATACCCACGCCCTTGCTCCTTATCAGGCGGACAACCTGTTCAATCTTGTCAACCAGCGCTTTCGGCGTATCGGCAAACAGTGTATGGGCCTCGTCGAAGAAGAATACAAGTTTCGGCAGGGGCAAATCTCCGACTTCCGGCAACTGTGCATAGATGTCTGACAGAAGCCAAAGCAGGAATGTAGAGTAGAGTTTCGGGTTTGACATCAACTTGTCTGCCGCAAGAACACTCAGGACGCCCTTGCCGCCCTGTACCGTCATAAGGTCCTGAATATCAAAGGACGGTTCGGCGAAGAACCGGTCGGCACCCTGACTTTCAAGTTCCAGCAGGGCGCGCTGGATTGCTCCTACCGAGGCTGACGATACGTTGCCATATGTGTTCCGGTATTCCGCCGCGTGCTCGCTCACATATCCGAGCATTGTGCGCAGGTCCTTCAGGTCAATCAGAAGCAGTCCCATATCATCCGCCACGCGGAATACGATGTTGAGCACTCCGCTCTGGGTGTCGTTCAGACCCATAAGCCTGCTGAGCAGCTGCGGACCCATATTGGAGACGGTGCTGCGCATAGGGTGTCCCTGCTCTCCGAACACGTCGAAGAACTGTACCGGACAGCCTTCGAAGGTAGGGCTGTCAATGCCGAACTCGGCGCATCTCTTTTCAATGAAACCGTTCATCGCTCCGCTTTGGCTGATTCCCGAGAGATCACCTTTCATATCCGCCATAAAGCAGGGAACTCCCGCCTGACAGAATGTCTCGGCAAGCACCTGCAGTGAAACCGTTTTTCCTGTGCCCGTCGCACCGGCAATGAGACCGTGGCGGTTTGCCATCTGACCGCAGATGGAAAGCGGCCCGTTCTGGCAGTGGGCTACATACAATCCTTTAACGTTGTCGTACATATCGTGTCTTATTATTGAATCTGTTTTCACAAAATTACAAAAACGGATTCTATTTTTTAGTAATTTCGTGTTCGATTCATAAAGATATGTCAATAATAGCGATAACAGGCGACCTCGGTTCTGGGAAGAGCACGGTCGCAAGGAGAATATGTGAAATTACGGG
>JAZUKB010000060.1:0-2388 GCA_045643085.1 Candidatus Cryptobacteroides sp. | reverse complement strand
CCTCGGAACATCCATATTCTACCTTCTCGGGACAATGTGGAGGAACCGGTTGGATGTTGCACACCATGACCTGCCGGCGAGGACCAAAAGAGCAAACGCAGTATTCGAGAACTTCCTCAAACTGGTCGCGGACCATCACCGACAGGAACATGGTATCGAGTTCTACGCTGACAAACTGTTGCTTACTCCAAAGTACCTGTCCAAGTTCATCAAAGAAGTGAGCGGCAGGACAGCCCCGGAATGGATAGACTCGTTTATCATTCTGGATGCAAAGAATCTTCTAAAATATTCGGATATGAGCATCAAGGAGATTGCTTACGATATGCATTTCTCCAGTGTCCCGGCATTCTATAAGTTTTTTCAGAAGAAGACCGGAATGACTCCGGCCACATACAGATCTGCATAAACACGTGCACGCCAAGTCTTGTGCTAAAGGCCTTGTTATCGGCAGGGCTCTTCAATAAAGATTTTCTCTATGGGGTCACAAATCCTCTCGTGTCCTGCTAACTGTAAGCCATTGCTGACTGTGCAAATATACGGAAAGATAGACTATCTGCTGAAATAGTTATGGTTTTGAGAAATAAATGCTAACTTTACTTGGATGAATTGTGATTTTATGGACAATAAAAGGGATTTTGCATTTTTACACAACTAATATAATAGCCATGAAAAAATTTATTGCATTTCTCGCATTTCTGTGCCTTGCGGTGGGGACCATCAGCGCCAAGGACTTTCCTAAGAATCTTGGGAACACAGGGATAGATACCAAAAAACTCGAGTATCCCATCCCATATATTCCGGTGGAGAAGCGCGCCTCCATCCTGCCGGAGCACAATATCTGCTCCATCGCCCCTGCTGCAGATCCTTCGGACAATTTCATCACCGGTAACGGTACCCTGCGCATGCAGACTTCCGGACAGCCATATAACGATGTGATGACCTATACCCAGGAGGATCTCTATGCGCCGAAGTGGGCAGAGACTCCTCTTCCACCAGACCTGCGCCCTATCCTGCCTCGCATACGCCAGCTGCTGCTGGAGGGCAAGGCCAATGAGGCGAATGCCCTGGTAGACGAGGCACAGAAAAAGGCCGGATTCGAAAAGTACATGAATTTCGACAACAATATTCTATACCCAGTCGGCGGACCATCGAGGCATACAGCTTTCACGCTTGCCTTCCACCGTCCGGAACAGCCCGATACCAGGGACTATCTGCGATTCCTGGATATGCAGAACGGTATGATTACCTCAATGTGGACTGATGCGCGCGGTTCTTTCAGGAGCGAATCCTTCTGCGCCTATGACGGGGACGTCAACGTGAACCGCTTCACTGCGCCGAAGGGGCAGCTGGACCTTGACGTGGAGATACAACTTCCTAGATTGGCAGACAGCTCCAATGAGCTTAAGATTGAGGACGGTGTGATCACTCTGGCAACCGCATACAATCCGGAATTCGGCCACAAGGGTTACGCCGTAGTCATCCGCTTCCTTCCTAAGGGCGGCACCATGAAAAAGACCGAAAAAGGAATGCGGATTTCCGGTGCTGACGGCCTAATGGTCGTTTCGAAGATCGTGAGGTTCGAAAACGATTTTACCTTTGAATGCGTCAAGCCAGTCCGTGACGGACTGATGGCAATGAAGATCGATTTCGACAAGATGCTCAAGGGTAACGAAAAGTACATCGGAGAGCGTATGGACCGTTCACGTATCCATCTCAGCTCAAACGAAGACCTGCTGCTTTCAGGCGAGGAACTGCTCCGTCGTGCCCACAGCAAGAACGAGCTGGATCCTACCCTTCTGGAGAAGCTCTATGATATGGGCCGTTTCTTCCAGATCTACGAGACAGGTAAGAATATTCCTCCTTTCACAGGCCAGCACAATATCAACACCAACCTGCAGGTCTGTGCGGGAAACAACACGGGCCTCTTCGACGAGATGGACGTGTATTTCAAGTACTACGAAACGAAATTCGATGACTTCCGCACCAACGCACAGCTGCTCTACGGCGCCCGCGGCCTGCTGGCCAGCGTCCACTGCGACCCGGATTCCGGTCTGTACTATCATTTCTCCCACACCTATCCGCATTACGGCTTTACAGGCGTCCTGGGTTGGGTCTACAACGAATTGTGGGGCTACTACCTCGTCACAGGAGACAAGGAATTCCTGCGGACCCGACTGATTCCGGCCTACAAGGAAATGGCCCTGTTCTACGAAGATTACGCGTGTGACCGTGGTCCGGACGGCAAGGTCATCTTCTACCCGTCATTCTCTCCTGAGAACCCGACACCTAACCCTGGCTATGAGACAGTCACCGGCAGAGACAGGAATCCGACACGAATCAACTCCGTAATGGACATCGCCATCTGCCGCGAGATCCTGATGAACCTTA
>JAZUKB010000059.1:0-21016 GCA_045643085.1 Candidatus Cryptobacteroides sp. | reverse complement strand
GTCACGAAAAGCATTCCTCCGTACATAATTCCACTTTCCGGATTATTCCATACCTCAGGGTGGAAGATGGCCGGATTGAGAAGGAGCGTAAGTCCAAGACCGGAGTTCTGGATACCGACTTCTATCGTAATGGACCTGCGGTCTTTCTTCGGGAGTTTCATCAGGGTGGCTCCATAGTATCCTGTAGCGAACGCACAGGCATTATGGATGAAGACGAGAATAAAAATGAAGATTATGTATTCAACGAATATATCCCAGTGAGGTATGAACATACCAAGCACCATGACTATGAAAACAGCGATGGAGAAAATGTTGAACGGGCTCTGGATTTTTGCGGTGAACTTCGGAAAATAATGGGAGAAAAGTACTCCGAGGATGATAGGAATACCGAGAATTATGAACACCGTCTTGAAAATCTCGGCGAAAGGTATAACCAGATGCGGAATCGTCAGCGTCCCCGACAGGGCGGCGAACTTCAGGTACAGATTGCCCCAGAACCAGAAATTGAACGGGGTTATGACCGGAGCGAACACAGTGGAAACTGCCGTCATACTCACCGAGAGCTCAATATTGCCCTTGGAGAAGGAACTCATGAAATTTGAGATGTTCCCACCAGGACAACTTGCAACTAGGAGCATTCCCAGGCACACCATAGGCGTCAGGAAACTGTTCAACGCGGCTATAAGAAGGAACGTAACGAGCGGAAGTCCCACCCACTGGAGGGCAAGTCCTGTTATTATAGATTTCGGCTTGGTAAAAATGCTTTTTAATGTGTCAACCTTGATACCGAGTGCAATCCCGAACATAATAAGCGCGAGGACAATACTCATTATCAACCCAGTACCGCTGCCTAACGCGATGTCTACACTATCAAGTGAGGCAAGTTGCTCTTTAATCATTTTTCAGGTCTATTGGTTTTAGACTCCAAAAATCGCAAAAAATGTGTACATTTACAAAATTTTAATTGCAAAAAAGCAATGGCAAAACTTTGGGAAAGCACCCTGGGATACCGTCTGACCAAGTTATATGTCGATCTGTGTACCCGAATGAGCTATTCCAGTCTGGTTGTGGCAGGCAGGGAGAATATCCCTACCGACGGAGCCGTAATATTTGCCCCAAATCATTGCAACACGCTTATGGACGCTTTGGTGGTCCTTCAGGCCAACCGGAAGGTCACCACTTTCGGGGCCAGGGCGGATATGTTCAAGAAGCCGAAGATCGCTTCCATAATGAGGTGGCTGAAGATTGTTCCGCTTGCAAGGAGCCGGGACGGCAGGGCCGCGGTTGCAGATAATCTGAATGTATTCGATGAGGTCGTAGAAGTCCTGAAGCACGATATTCCGTTCTGTATGTTCGTAGAAGGGACACACCGCCCTAAGCGGTCCCTGCTTCCGATAAAGAAAGGAGTGTTCAGGTTGGCGGCCTTGGCAAAGGAAAAGCTCAACAAGCCAGTATATATAGTCCCTGTCGGACTGGAATACGGTGATTATTTCGACTATATGTCGACCGCAAGAATCTCTTTCGGCGAACCGATCCTATACGAAGAAGAGACCGGAACAGCTGATCTGTCCCAGACACTGCACGACAGGATTGCATCGTTGATCACATTCTTCCCGGATGACGAGAATTACGAGAAGAATCTTGCTGAATATCAGAAATTACACACACCGCAACTAAAGTGGTGGATGATACCGACGGCAATTATCGCCCTGCCAGTATTCTTGGCTCTGACGCTCATTTGCAGCCCGCTGCTTGTAATCACGGCCATAATCAAGTCCGGTCTGAAGGACAAGACTTGGATGAACACGGTACGTTTCTGCGTCAGGCTTCCTTTCACGCCCGTGATATGGGTGTTCCATAGTGCATTCTACTCACTTCTCAACTTCTACAATAAGATTATAAAACTCATTATAAAATAATGAAAAAGAGCATTTTAATGGCAGCTGCGCTTCTGTCATTGTGTACGTTTACACTCTCAGCGCAAAACAAGAAAGACATAGTCAAGACCGGTTACAACCTCGGTCCTCTTCCTGTGATTGCCTATGATGCGGACAAGGGTCTCCAGCTCGGAGCCATTCTCCAGCTTTTCGACTACGGGGACGGTACCAGATATCCGAACTACGACTCAAAGCTATACCTCGAAGCCTCTTTCTTCACGAAAGGTTCACAACTTTATCAGTTGAGATATGACAATAAGGATCTCATCCCGGGTGTCCGTTGGTGCTCTGCATTGAGGGTGGACCTGGACAAGGCATTCGATTTCTACGGATTCAACGGATATCAGTCATACTACGACTATGGCCGGATTCAGGCGGGAAAGGAAGGCAAGATGTTCCAGTTCACCCCATTCTACAGAATGAAGAGGTTCGCATACACTTTCAAGTCTGATTTCCTTGGTGACATTGGAAGTGTGGACAATCTTTATTGGGAGGCAGGAATCTTCGCCTACTATCACCAGACAGGCGCCATAGACTACGACAACATCAACAAGGGCAAAAGTGACGAGCAGAAGTTCCCGGAAACGGTCAAGACCCTTTATGACATTTACCACGATTACGGCGTAATCTCCGACAGCGAATACTATGGAGGTTTCTCCAGTGGAATACGTCTCGGTATCCTTTATGACACCAGGGACAAGGAAGGCGCCCCGACAAGGGGAATATGGGCGGAAGCACACGTGACCGCAGCACCGAAATTCATGTCCAAGAATCCTTATTACAGATACTCAATGACCTGGAGGCACTACCTGCCTCTCGTCAAGAACGATGTACTCACCTTCGCATACAGGCTCAACTACGAAGGCACCTTCGGAAACGTCGCCCCGTTCTATGTCCTGCCTTATATGACACAGATGGGAGAGAAGCAAGATCTCGACGGAATGGGCGGATTCTTCACTGTAAGGGGTATAATGCGCAGCAGGGTTGTCGGCCTCGATATGGCCACATACAATGCCGAACTCAGATGGCGTTTCGTTAAGTTCATCCTGTTCAACCAGAACTTCTCAGTCGGCCTCAGCGCATTCAGCGACGGAACAATGGTCACGAAAGGACGTGACATCAGCAAGCTCAAATACCACGACTTCCTTGAGAACGGTATGTTATTGGGTGCGGAAAGAGATACGCCGCATATCACATTCGGCGCCGGTGCAAGACTCATAATGAACGAGAATTTCATCATCGCCGCCGAATACGGTACCCCACTGACACACTTCCTGAAGAACTCCCCTCTCTACAATCAGGATGGGACGGGAGCATTCTACGTCAATATCGGATATCTCTTCTAGAGGAGTTCCAGCCTGCACACATTCTCGACGTGCTGCGTCTGTGGAAACATATCCACAGGCTGCACGGCTGTGATTCGATACTTCTCGGAGAGCATAGCGCAATCACGAGCCTGAGATGCAGGATTACAGCTTACATAGACTATTCTTGATGGCGCAGCCTCAAGTATCACTTTAACCACATCGGGATGCATTCCCGCTCTTGGAGGGTCCACTACCATCACGTCAGGTCTTCCGTGAGTTGATATGAAGTCCGACGTAAGCACATCCTTCATATCCCCGGCGAAGAACTCACAGTTTGTAATACCGTTCAGTGCGGCATTGTATTTGGCATCCTCTATTGCTTCGGGCACATATTCGATGCCTATCACCTTCGAAGCCTTGGAGCTTACGAATTGGGCTATTGTCCCCGTCCCTGTATACAGGTCATATACAGTCTCGTTTCCCGTCAGCAATGCAAACTCCCTTGCAACGCAGTAGAGCTTGTATGCCTGGGCGGCATTGGTCTGATAGAACGACTTTGGACCTATCTTGAAACGTAGTCCCTCCATAGTCTCATATATCGCTTCATCACCCTTGTACAGTACACATTCCTGATCGGAAATACTGTCATTCAACTTACTGTTGATCACGTAATAAAGGGATGTTATCTGCTTGAATTCAGCAGCAACGGAATCCAGCAGTTTCCCTATCCATTCAGAATTTTCGGCGAAGCAGACAATGACCATAACCTGCCCGTCATCCGTAGTCCTGATGAACATATTGCGGAGCAGTCCCCTGTTCTCCCTGATATTATAGAACTCAAGTCCGTTCTCCACAGCGAACTTCCTGATAAAAAGACGGATTTCATTGCTGGGATCAGGCTGCAGATAACAATGCTCTATGTCCAATACCTTGTCGAAGAACTTGCCGACGTGGAAGCCAAGTCCCGGGACATCCTCCCCCGCTTCCTGCATTTCCTCGGCCGTAAGCCATTTCCTGTTGGAAAAGGTAAACTCAAGTTTGTTCCTGTAGTACTGCGTCTTGTCAGAGCCGATAATATCCTGTATTTCAGGAACATCAAGATGTCCTATCCTTACTAGCTGGTCATATACCTGTCTTTGCTTTGCCTCCAGCTGCATCCCGTATGGCAGCGGTTGCCACTTGCATCCTCCGCATACACCGAAATGGCTGCAGAAAGGTTCCAGTCTGTACTTTGACGGAGTCTTAATGGACAGAATCCGCCCTTCCAGATAATTTTTCTTCTTTTTTGTAAGCCTTATGTCGACAACATCGCCCGGAACTGCGAATTCCACAAACACGACCTGTCCTTCGGCTGTGTGTGCGATTGCCTTGCCTTCAGCGGCAACGGATTCGATCTCTATGTCCTCAAGGACGATGTCAAGTTTTTTTCTGCTCATAGTGGCGGCAAATTTACTTAAAAAACCGTATCTTGCATAATGTTATGGTAGTTACGATTATTATCTTGATAGTCTCCCTGGTGATGGTTGTCGCCGGAGCGGAATGGCTTGTGGACGGAGCATCGGCAATTGCAAGGAAATCAGGAGTCAGCGAGTTCGTTATCGGTCTCACCATTGTGGGATTCGGCACGTCCTGCCCTGAACTGGTGGTGAGCCTGACGGGCGCCATCAAGGGAATCTCTGACATAGCGCTCGGAAACGTAGTGGGATCCAACATATTCAACACCCTGCTGATTCTGGGCATAACGGCAGTCATATCCCCTCTTGCAATCACTTCCAAGAACAAATTCAGAGATATACCTATAGGCGTCACGGTCACGGCAATCCTCTGCGGACTTGTCATCTATGGCAGCATCGGAAGGGTTGCAGGTGCAGCGTTCATTCTTCTGTTCGCCGCTTATATGTTCTACTGCTTCAAAACGGACGGAAAGGACGAAGAAAGCGATGTCCAGGAAAAAAACGTAACCCTGTTCAAGGCAATAGTCCTCACCCTAGTCGGACTGGCATTCCTCATCGTTGGAGGAAAATACTTCGTGGACAGTGCGGAAAAGATAGCAAGGGCGCTCAATGTCAGCGACAAGTTCATCGCCATCACACTTCTGGCCGGAGGTACTTCCCTTCCGGAACTCGTAACCTGCATCATCGCGGCTTCCCGTGGAAAGGGACAGCTCGCGCTTGGTAATATCTTGGGATCCAATGTTTTCAATATATTGCTGATCCTCGGCTGCTCAGCTTTAGTCCGTCCCATTTCCTGCCTTGGGATGCATCCGGTGGACACGGCTGTGCTTATGGTCAGCGCCGTGCTGGTCTTCACCGCAGCCTATACCGGAAAGAAAAATGAGCTTGACCGTTTTGACGGTGCGATAATGCTTGCCTGCGAAGCCGGATATATGATATGGTTGTTCGTGACAGCCTAGAAGTTGACCGTCACGGTGATTCCGGCGGAGCCGTATCCTGCCTGGTTGATTGTTATTCTGTCCTTTGGCACGAATCCGTAATATGTCGGGTCGTAGATGTTCGGGTGATCGTATGACGCTCTCAGATACACCTTCAGATCTATGCTGAATTTCCCCGACAACCCTATCCTGTATCCTGCACCGATTCCGCCGAGCCCCAGAATCTGGTCATTGTAAAGGACATTCATTCCAGCACCGCCCTCTATTGACGCTACGAAGCCGCTGCTTTTCAATCCTCTCGGAGCGAAACTCACACGCAGCAGGGCAGGTATGACCCTGACATTGTCTTCCACCCCCATATAACCGCTGCAGATTGAGATGTTCGTCTTGTCACCAAGGTTCAAGCCCACGGACGCAAGTACGTTCGCATTGGAATATGACCGGGTGGTCACATCCTGCTCGCTGACCCGCGATCCGTCAGCATCAAGATAGTTTATATGACGCGCCTTCAGCAGTGAAATGGAATACCCCCATTCAACTCCGAACGAAAAGTCCGGAGAAGCGGCACGGCAATCCAGCAGGGATACCAGGGCGAGGAAGAATATTGCACAGACCGTCCGTTTCATATCAGAACGCCATAATCAAAGTCAATTGAGGATACAGGGCCGAAATCAGTCCGTTCTTGTACAGCCCGAGTTTAAGCCCCTTATGGTCCTCATCCAATCTCATATGTACCCCCGCCTCCACCGTCCAGCTGAGGTCAAGTGAAATGGACTTGCCGAACCCGATCCTGCATCCGGCGGTTCCCGACAGGCAGGCGATGAGACCATAATTCCTTATAAGGTATTTTCTATAGTCTTTGTACACATAAGGTTCGTACTGCCTGGAATATCCGGCAGTTATCCCTGGACCGGCATAGAAAGAATAATCGATGCCGTCCAAAGTCAGCACCTTCAGGACACGTCCGCGGGTATAATTGAATTTGAACCCCGGATACAGACATCTGCCCTCGAAGATGCCGTACATATCGGCATAAGCGGTAAAGACGTTGAAATCATTCTCCCCCGCCTCCGTTTCCAGAACGACTCCGAAACCTTTGGGTGAATTGAACAGGCCTACGCCGGTCACCTGTGCCAGCCCGTTTAAGGACAGGAACAGAAAAGCAACAGAAATGACCACTCGCCTAACCATAATACGAATGTAAGAAAAAAATTTGAAAATACTTTCGAAAACACTAACTTAGGAGTCCTAATAAAACCTATAACCATGTCTGTCATCATAAAGAGGGTACTGGACAGAAAAAGCCTCAAAGCCTTTATCAGTTTCCCAGAGAAACTGTACAGGAACAACCCGTATTACGTACCGGCCTTGTTCTTTGATGAGATGAATACGCTGGACCCTCTGAAAAATCCGGGATCCGCATTCTGCAATTCGGAGCTGTATCTTGCATACAGGGACGAAAAAATCGTGGGCCGTGTCGCGGCCATCGTCAATCACAAGGCGAACAAACAGTGGAATCACGACGAAGTCCGATTCGGATGGTTCGATTTCATTGACGACCCGGAAGTGTCGGGGGCGCTTATCGACAAGGTCATTGAATTCGGACACAAATTCGGCATGAAACAGATAGTGGGACCTCTCGGCTTCACCGATTTCGACCCCGAAGGAATGCTGATTGAAGGATTCGACCAGGAAGGCACGATGCCTCTCATATACAATGCGGATTACTACCCGAAGCACCTGGAATCAATGGGGTTCACAAAGGACGCTGACTGGCTGGAATACAGGATATCTATTCCGGAAGTTCTTCCTGAGAGGTTCACCAGAGTTGCAAATATCATCAAGGAGCGCAACAACCTGCACATACGCAGCCTCACCAAGAAATATGTCCGCGAGACGAAATACGGGCACAAGGTGTTCGATCTGATCAATGAGACATACAAGGATCTCTACAATTTCACAGTGCTTCCTACAAGTATGGCCGACAAGTATCTGGGGTTCTACCTCAGCGTACTCGACCTCAAGTTCGTTTCTATGGTTGAGAATGAGAAGAATGAACTTGTCGCATTCGGAATCACTATGCCTTCCCTCACAAAAGCCCTTCAAAAAAGCCGCGGCAGAATGTTCCCGTTTGGATGGATACCAGTGCTCAAATCACTGTATTTCAAGCACGAGAAGGGCGTGGAACTGCTTCTGATAGGGGTCAGGCCGGATTACAGGAATGCCGGTTTGACGTCACTCCTGTTTGCGGATATGTTCGAAAAACTGTCCAAGGCGGGATTCAAATGGGCGGAGACGAATGCGGAGCTGGAGACCAACAACGCAATCCAGAATTCCTGGTCCGGGTTCGACTACGTTCAGAACAAGCGACGCCGCTCTTATATCAAGCAGATTTAGCCGAGGATGCCGACTACTGTCCTACCACCGCTTCCCGAGAGGATGAGACCTCACAGCCTGTCCGACTACGTCGGGCAGAGACATCTTGTCGGTGAAGGATGCATCCTCAGAAATATGATCGAGAGTGGGAACATCTCATCCTTCATCCTTTGGGGGCCTCCTGGTGTAGGCAAGACGACTCTGGCAAGAATAATAGCCGACACGCTTGACAGGGATTTCTATACTCTTTCGGCTGTCAGCGCCGGTGTCAAGGATGTACGTAATGTAATTGACAACGCAAAGAGCAAATCACTTTTCGCTCACGCTGCAGCACCGATTCTGTTCATAGATGAAATACACCGCTTCAACAAGGCTCAACAGGATGCGCTCCTGGGCGCCGTAGAAGCAGGAACTGTCATCCTGATCGGAGCGACAACGGAGAACCCATCGTTCGAAGTTATAACTCCTCTGCTGTCGAGGTGCCAGGTATATGTTCTCAAATCCCTTGAAGTGGAAGATCTCAATACGCTTCTTGAAAGGGCAGTCTCCACGGATGAGTTACTCAAGGAGAAAGAAATAAAGATATCGGAAACGGATGCTCTCTTCAGGCAGAGCGGAGGAGACGCTAGGAAACTGCTGAATATCCTTGAGATAGTGGTAGATTCCTATGCAGGCAGGACTCCGGTGATAATAGACAACAAGGTCGTGACCGAGTGCCTGCAGGAAAACATTGCCATCTACGACAAGGACGGGGAGATGCACTACGACATCATATCCGCCTTCATCAAGAGCGTCAGGGGTTCGGATCCGAATGCCGCCGTCTATTACCTCGCCAGGATGCTTGACGGTGGAGAGGACCCTCTTTTCATCGCCAGAAGGCTATGCCTGTCAGCTTCCGAAGATGTCGGTCTCGCCAATCCGAACGCATTGCTTTTAGCAAATGCCACTTTTCAGGTAGTCAATCAGATAGGTATGCCCGAAGCAAGGATTCCTTTAGCTGAGTGCACAGTATATCTTGCCTCCTCACCCAAGAGCAACGCATCATATCTTGCAGTAGAGAAGGCTTTGGCGACAGCAAGGGAAGACAAGACCAGACCGGTGCCGCTGTACCTGAGAAATGCTCCGACAAAACTGATGGAGGAACTCGGATACTCCGACGGGTACAGATACGCTCACGACTACCCCGGTCATTTCGTTGATTTGGAGTTCCTGCCGGAAGGGTTGGAAGGCACAGTGTTCTACGAGCCCCAAGCCAACAGGCACGAGGACGTTCTCAAGGCATATCTTGAGTCCTGCTGGCCGAAATATTATTCGAAGAAAAAGTAACCCCCTAGAAAGGATAGCCCACGCCAAAATGGAGCGCGAAGGCCTTCGTCTTAAAATATTCGGAAGGAGATATCCACCTGCTCCCTTCCGGACGTGATGGATTGTGGATTTGGAAGCCTCCGTCTATTCTCATCAGTATGAAATCCAGATTCACCCTCAATCCAAGCCCCCAGTCAGCGGCAATGCTCTTATAGAAATCATTGAAGCGGAAAGCGGCTCCAGGATTGAGTTCGTTCTTTATCTGCCAGATATTACCGGCATCTGCAAAGACTGCTCCTTCGAGCTTCCAGAACATCTTGAAACGGTATTCCAGATTGGCCTCCAGTTTAATGTCACCTATCTGGTTCGGAATGGCGAAAACCTTCTCGTATGCATCGAATCCAGGTCCAATGGATTTGGCCTGCCATCCCCTCAAGCTGTTTGCACCCCCGCTGTAGAACTGCTTCTCATACGGCATTGACTTGGAATTCCCGTATGCGTAGCCGGCCCCGGCCAGAATTCTTCCGACAATGGTATTGCTGTCATCCTTTCCCCAGCTGATTCCTCTGGAAAGATTGATCTCAGCTCTTACATACTGGGCATAAGGAGACCCGAACACCATCTTCTGTCCTGTATCATCCGAAGGCAGGAGCCTGTTGAAGAGACTGATGACGTTTCCGGAGACATCGAACGTGAACTGCTCCTGATGATAGGACCCCTTGGGGATGACTTCATCATAGCTGCTGTACACAAACGCTCCTCCCACACCGGCATCCATATGGCTGATGTATGCCTCCTGCATATACGGATTGTCGATGAGCATCTTGCGGAAATCATCGCTCATTGCAAGCATCCTCACGAAATTGACCTGAAGAGGGTACAACTGATACCTGACTGCACGCTTGATTCTGCCTGTATATCCGTATGACGCGGATGCGACGTTTCTGATAAACTCAGGACGGTTCTGGTAGTTGAAGGAAAGTTTCATCTCGGTACGCGGAAGGTTCCCTCCTTCAAACACCGAATAAGGCAGTCCGACGAAGCGCGGAAGACTGAGGCTTGTGGAGATTCCGAACTCGTTTGAATGCACGTTCCTGTCATTGAACTTAAAAAGGAAGTTGCCGCTCAGATTCACATTGAGCCACTCTCCACCGTGAAAGATATTCTTGTGATAGAAAGAGAGCTTGGGCGTGACACCCATCAGACCGGACGAGTTCGTTGAAAGTTCCAGATTCACCTTGAACCCTTTCGTCTCGGCTTCATTAAGTTTGATGTCACAGTTCACAGTACCGGAATCCGTGGCGGTCATCTCAATCGACACGGTACTGAACAACTTCATCGACGCCAGTCGTGAATATGTGTCGTTGACCTTCTTCTCGCTGTAATAATCACCGGGATGGATGGTATTGAGATTCTTGAGTATATTCGGATTGATCTTCACCGAGGAAGAATGGGAAATATTCACATCCCCTATCCTGTATTTGACAATCGGGACTGCATTCTGCTCAGACTCGTTCCTGGTATATCCGTTTATGGTGTAACGGAGATTTGTCTTCCCCGGATACGAAACCGTATCGGCTTCGAAGAAATAATTGTTCTTGCTCAGCGTGTAATACCCGAGATTCCTGAAATACTGGGCGCTTCTGACGCTCTCCTTCTCAAGCATGTTCTCTGACAGGGGATCCCCAACCTTCACGAGTGAATTGGCCAGGTCGGCGTTGAATTCGTCGGAGAATTCTCCTTCCGGGATGTCATATTTTATCTCGGACAGGTCCCTGCGCCCCCCGAGGTCGATCGTGTACTTCACCCGCGTTATCTGCCTTTTCGTGGAGACTTCGGCGCTGACCTCCGAATCATAGTAGCCAAGGTATTCCAGATGCGTCCTGATATTCTGCACGGATCCTTCCACGAGATCAGGCTCGAAAACAACCGGTTCAGTACCTATCTTCTTGAATATGCCTCCCCAGTTATAAATGCTCAGAAGTGGAGACCAGTCACCTATCATGGTGTTGTCCGCCTGCTGCTTGATGTATGGGACTATTTCAGAGGAAGATAATTTGCCGTCCGAGGCGAACGTCACTTCATTCCTGGCAAGCCTGGACTGGTCGGGCTCAAGGGATCGGGTCGTACTGCAGGATACGACCAGAAGCAGGAATACCGGTATGACGGCTCTCAGGAGTTTCATATAGCAAATTTAGTAAATTTAATGAGTATCTTTGCAGATATGACAAATGCCGAGATAAAATATATCCGTTCACTGAAGGAAAAGAAATTCAGGGATGAAACCGCTCTGTTCGTAGTGGAAGGGGAGAAAATGGTCAACGAGGCTCTTGAATCATCATTCGAAACCGTAGGCATCTACAGGAAAGAGGATATTGGAGAGGAAACGATGTCCAGAATCAGTGCAATGAGCACACCGCCTCCGGTTCTTGCCGTCGTCAAGCAGAAAAAATGGGAAAAGCCGGACACACGGAACGGACTGTTCCTCGCTCTCGATGCTGTAAGGGATCCCGGGAATATGGGCACTATCATACGAATTGCCGACTGGTTCGGCATAGAGGCGATCTTTGCATCCCCGGACTCCGTCGAGATATACAACCCTAAAGTGATACAAGCCACGATGGGAGCAATTTTCCGCAAGAAAGTCATATACTGCGACATCCCTGAACTTTGCGACGAATTTGCCGCGAACGGCAGGGAGACGTTCGGGACATTTCTGGACGGAGAGAACATATACCGCCAGCAACTTACACGTGACGGTCTGATCATAATGGGCAATGAATCGAACGGCATCAGCACAAGGGTCAGGGAAAAAGTGAGCCGCAGGCTGCTCATTCCTTCATTTGCCGACGGCCCTACAGCCGAATCCCTTAACGTAGCCGTAGCTACGGCAATAACCCTCTCAGAATTCAGAAGATGATCATATACCAGGTACTACCCCGACTGTGGGGTAACGGCAGGCTGTCCGGATGGGACAAGGAAACGTTCGCTTATGCGAAGTCACTCGGTGTATCCCACGTATGGTTCACCGGCATCGTAAGACACGCTTCCAACAAGCCATACGTCAAGGGCGATCCCGGATCACCGTATTCCATTTCGGACCATTATGACATAAACCCTTACCTGTCCGAAGACCCGGAGGACAGGATGCAGGAGTTCGAAGACCTGATTGCCAGGGCACATTCCAGCAATGTAGGCGTTATCCTGGACTTCATCCCGAACCACGTATGCGCAGACTACGCCGGAAACATCCCGGTATTCGACTGGCACGACTATGACTGGAGCGATACGAGGAAGATAGATTATTCCGCCCCTGGCACCTGGGACAAGATGCTTCAGACAATACGGTTCTGGGCAGGGAAAGGAGTAAACGGATTCAGATGCGATATGGTCGAACTGGTTGGCTCCGCCTTTTTCCGCTGGATGATCGGGAAAGCAAAAGATGAATTCCCGTCCCTTATCTTCATTGCCGAGGTGTATCAGAAGGAGAATTATCACAAATACCTCGATGCGGGTTTCGACTTTCTTTACGACAAGTCAGGTGCCTACGACATCCTTATGTCAGTGATGAACGGAGGGGATATTCGCCAGCTTTCCTGGAACTGGCAATGGCTCGGGGATATGCAGCCGAAGATGCTCAATTTCCTCGAAAACCACGACGAGGAACGTCTGCGCAGGCCGGACTACGCCGCTCTTGCATATGCTTCTCTGTTCAACGGCGCTTCATTTATGCTCTATTTCGGTCAGGAAGTGGATGAACGGGCGGACGAATCGGACAACAGACGCACTTCGATATTCAATTCCATAAGCATTCCGTCAATAGAAAGACTTGTCCGCCAGATACACGGGGGCAAAGCACTGACGGCTCAGGAGACGGCAACACTGGAAAGACACCGGGATATCTTGAAACTGGCATCACGGATACGTGATTACCAAAACTATGACCTGCTTTACTGCAACAGGCAGGACGTTTTCCCGTTCTTAAGATACAACAGTTCCGGCAAGAACAGATACCTGATCGTTTGTAATTTCCAAGACAGGGGCATAGAGACCGTCATTACAATTCCTGAAGACGCAAAAAAGAAATGCCATCTCCGCAGAGACAGCATTTCAGTAAGCGTAGGGCCTCACGACTGTAGCGTGCTACCACTCTAGAATCTTCTTGAAATCATAGGCCTCAGGATTTGAGATATATTTCTTTGCAGCCTCGTAATCCTCAGGTGTGATGAACTGTGCTATATTCTTGTAGTAGTTGATAGCTATTCCACCATTCATATCGACACGGCGAGGAGGAATCTTTCCTTCCTCGTTCTGCAGGTCGTGCAGATACAACGGCTTTGCGTTTCCGAACGAATCCACATAGACCATACATCCTGTCTCCCCTTTCGCAAAGAGTTCGTATGCGCCCATTGCAAGCTCTGTACAATAGCTCAGATCGTATGCGATAGGATCCTGGCAGCGTACGTCATAGCCGATCTCAACAGGACGTGTCTTCACACCCTTGAATCCGATCTTCTTGAATTCCTTCTCAAGCAGTTCGTTGAAGAGTACCGCCTTGCTGATCTTTCCGAGCTCCGGATGTCCGTGCTCATCATATGTCATAGTCACACCGGCATCCTTAATGTCCTTAGGGTCAAGATCGTGGAACACGCCTTCGGCAACCACGACCGTACCGTATCCTATTCCGAGGATACATCTCTTCACGATTGCGGAAATGGTGAGCTTGATTATCTTGTCGATATTGATATCGGTCTTGTAGAACATCTCAGGGATGATTGTCATCGGACAATGGGTTGCTTCACCGATTCCAAGTGCGAGATGTCCGGCGCTGCGTCCCATCGCGGAAATGAGAAGCCAGTTGCCTGATGTGCGGGCATCTTCATATATTGTCCTGGCTATGTGCGCACCCTCATCCTTTGCAGAGTTGAATCCGAAAGTCGGAGCATTGTCAGGAAGAGGAAGATCATTGTCGATAGTCTTCGGCACGTGGATATTATGGATAGGATATTTCTTGGCTTCGAGGAACTTCGCGATGCGGTTTGCCGTTGAAGCTGTATCGTCGCCACCGACAGTGACCAGAAGTTTCACGTCGTTCTTCTTGAACAGGTCGAGATTGAAATTCTTTTCGAAATCCTCATCCGTAGGCTTGAAACGGCTCATCTGAAGATAAGACCCGCCTCTGTTGAAATAAGCGTCAGCCTTGAAGAAATCAAGGTCCTCAGTACGAGGATTCTGGTTGAAAAGGCCGCTGTATCCCCCGTGGAGACCGATAACACGATAGCCATTGGACAAGAACGTCTTGGCAACTGAGCAGACGACGGTATTCATTCCCGGAGCCGGGCCGCCACCGCATAGAATAATGATTGATCCTTTCATATTTTGAGAATAATAGTACCGAACTAAATCCCGCGAATTTACCAACTTCCGAGATAAATTCAAATACCAATGCATTTACACGATAATTTGTTAAATTTGTAGATTACTATGGATAGAAGTACTATTTCGGATAGAATCAACGACTTGAGGGAAATCCTTCGTGAAAACTCGAGACGGTATTATGTCGAAAACGCCCCTACTATGAGCGACTTCGACTATGACCGTTTGATGAGGGAACTCGAGGACCTTGAGCGTGCATATCCGGAATACGACGTCCCCGACTCCCCCACCCACCGCGTGGGGTCCGATCTCGACGATCAGGATCAGGTGAAAGGTTTTGTACAGAAGCCTCACCGGTATCCTATGCTTTCTCTCGGAAACACATATTCCATCGACGAGGTGGAGGAATTCTCCAACAGGGCGGACAAAAGCCTGGACGGAGACTTCACATATTGCTGCGAGCTGAAATTTGACGGCACGGCCATTTGTCTGACATACCGCAACGGGCGCCTGTTCCAGGCACTCACCAGAGGAGACGGAATCAAGGGAGATGACGTGACGGACAATATACGCAGGGTGCATAACATCCCGCAGCAGCTTCACGGGAACTTTCCTGAAGAGTTCGAAATCCGCGGTGAGATACTGATGCCATACGAGGCCTTTGATGAACTGAACAGGGAAAGGATAGCTAACGAGGATGCACCTTTCGCCAATCCGCGGAATGCAGCATCCGGTTCGCTCAAGCTTCTGGACCCCGACGAAGTCGAGAGAAGAGGACTGTGGTGCACGTTGTACCATATTCCGGCGCAGAGCATCAGTTTTGACACGCACCAGCACGCCCTTGACGCGGCTGCAGGATGGGGCCTTCCGATATCGGAGCACAGAAAGATATGCAGAAACATATCGGAGATCAAGGAATACATTGACCATTGGGACAAGCAGCGCAAGTTCCTTCCTTATGCCACTGACGGAATAGTGATAAAGATAAACGAGCTGGCGCATCAGCGCTCTCTCGGATACACGGCCAAGTCACCCAGATGGGCTGTGGCGTATAAGTTCCAGGCGGAAAGAGCCTGCACGCAATTGCTTGGAATCGATTACCAGGTCGGACGTACGGGTGCAGTCACTCCGGTGGCGAACCTTGACCCGGTACAGCTTTCAGGCACGATTGTCAAGAGGGCTACGCTCAATAACGAAGACCAGATGTCGATCCTGGACATAAGGACCGGGGATTTCGTCTATGTCGAGAAGGGCGGGGAGATTATCCCGAAGATTACGGGGATAGACATCTCCCGCAGAAAGCCTGATGCGCACAGGCCTGAATTTCCTGACAGATGTCCTGATTGCGGCACGCCTCTCGTCAAGGCAGAAGGGGAAGCAAGATGGTACTGTCCGAACCAGGACGGATGCGCGATGCAGATAAAGGGCAGAATGATACATTTCATAAGCCGTAAGGCAATGGATATTCACGCCGGCGAGGCCACCATCGAGCAACTGTTCGATGCCGGACTTGCAAAATCTCCCGCCGACCTGTATGACATCAGCAGATATCAGTTGCTGGCCCTCGAAGGCTGGCAGGAAAAGTCCGTACAAAGGTTCATCGAAAGTCTTGCTGAATCCAGGAAAGTCCCGTTCGACAGGACACTGTTCGCACTGGGAATAAGAAACGTGGGAGAGACAACGGCCAGAATAATTGCACGTCATTTCAAGAGCATCGATGCCATTATGTCGGCCACTCCGGAGCAGCTCGAGGAAGTGGATACGGTCGGCGGAATCATAGCCGGCAGCATTTATTCGTTTCTGCACGACCCGAAGCACATCCAGGAAATATCCAGGCTGAGAGATCACGGGTTGTCATTCGAATATCTCGAAGAAGAGGGAATGCTCTCGGACACCCTCGCGGGCAAAACCTTTGTAGTGTCCGGAAATTTCTCCATATCCAGGGATGAGCTCAAGGAGATGATCCGTCTGCACGGAGGCAGGAATGCGGCATCCGTGAGCGGCAAGACATCCTTCCTCATTGCAGGAGAGAAGGCCGGTCCGGAGAAGCTCCGGAAATGTGAACAGCTTGGGATACCAGTCATCAGCGAGGATGCCTTCTTCACTCTCCTACCGCAGATGGAAGCCAAGGCAGACACGGGTGGCGCATCAGTTACAGTGAAACAGAGAATCGACGATGAGCCGACATTGTTCAGTTAGCAAAGAGGTTAGTTATGAGTTTCAGTGTGTTTTCAGAAAAGGATTACGAACTCATTCAGAAGGAATGGGAACCGCTCCGCGTCCTGGCAGAGAAAAGATGCAAGGATGAAAAGGAGTTCAAGGTGGTTGAGAAGGCTTTCGAGTTTGCCAACCAGGCACACAAGAACGTACGCAGACGCTCCGGAGAGCCTTATATCTTCCATCCGATAGCGGTTGCAAGGATAGTGATAGAGGAGATCGGGCTTGGATACAAGTCCATATCCGCCGCACTCCTTCACGATGTCGTGGAGGACACGGAATACACGCTCACGGATATCGAGAACCTGTTCGGCGAAAAGATTGCCTCCCTGGTCGACGGTCTCACGAAGATCAAGACCGTTCTCGACAACGAAGAGAAGAAGAACAATGGCGGCATATACACGGACAGTCTGCAAGCGGAGAATTTCAAGCGAATTCTTCTGACGCTGAACGATGACGTGCGTGTGGTCCTCATCAAGCTGGCCGATCGTCTCCACAATTGCAGGACCATAGACTCAATGCCTGAGCGCAAACGGGACAAGATACTGAGCGAGACGATGTTCATATTCATCCCTCTTGCCCACAGACTTGGCCTCTACAGCGTAAAATCCGAGCTTGAAAACATCTGGCTCAAATACAAGGAGCCTGACGAATTCAAGGAATTGTCCGAGCAGATCAACAGCAACGTAGCCAACCACAGCAAGGATATTGAATACTTTATCACACCGATAGAGGATGCGCTCAAGGGCTCAGGATTCAAATTTAAAATCAAGAAGAGGGTAAAGACTCCGTATTCCGTCTATTACAAGATGCGGACGAAGCATATCCCGTTCGAACAGATATTCGACCTGTTTGCTGTAAGAATCATTTTCGACCCTTCCGACAACAATCCGGATACCGAGAAGAGGGAAGCATATATGATCTACGTCACGCTCCTCAATCTCTATCACGACCAGCAAAGCCGTTTCCGTGACTGGATCAAGCAGCCGAAGAGCAACGGGTACGAAGCCCTGCACTGTACGCTGATGAGCCACGGAGGATTCTGGGTGGAAGTTCAGATACGTTCCCGCAGGATGGATGACATTGCAGAAAAAGGTATTGCTGCTCACTGGGCATACAAGAGCCACGGTTTCATAAAGGAGAACGAAAGCGAAATGGACAAGTGGCTGGCAAAGGTTCAGGATGTACTCCTCAGTAAGGACATCAATGCAATCGAGCTTCTTGACATAATACACGGTGACCTCGTAAGCTCGGACATTGTTGTCTTCACGCCTAAAGGAGAGCAGAAAACCATCCAGAACGGTGCCACCGTCCTCGATTTCGCCTATATGATCCACAGCCACATAGGCAACACCGCCATAGCCTCAAAGGTGAACAAGAAACTCTCCCCTCTCTCCCAGGTGCTCAAGGCCGGGGATCAGGTGGAAATCATTACGGCCAGGTCCGGCCAGCCTAAAATCGAATGGCTTCAATTCCTTCGTACAAGGCACGCCCAGAATATAGTCCTCGAATATTTCAAGAGCAGCCACGAAGAGATAGCCGAGTCCGGCAAGAAGATTTTCAACGAAAGAATCAACGCATTCAACGTCAAGCCTACACACGAGATAATCAGGCGGTTTATGGACTACACCCAGCTCAACGACCTGGATGACCTTTACTTCCGCATAGGCGTCGGGCTTATCGGACCGGAAGATTTCAAGATTATTCTTCTTGGTGAGAAGAATGACGGACAGGAAAGAATCATTCCCGGAGCTGAAGGAGCTTCAAAGAATTACATACTTGCCGACTGCTGCAACCCTATTCCTGGAGATCCTGTTATCGGCATCCTGTCCGGAAAGGACAGCGTCGTAGTTCACAAGAAATCCTGCCCGGTAGCCGAAAACATTGCCGCAAAGTACGGAGAGAAGGTTGTAGTGCCCGAATGGGCTGTGATTGAGCGGGAATTCCCGGTCAGGATATCTCTCAAGGGCATCGACAAGGTCGGGATGCTCAACGAGATTACAAATTACATCTCCAACGTGATGGGTGTGAATATGCGCAAGCTCCAGCTTGGTGGAGACAACGGAGTATTTGAAGGATACATTGAGATGCTTGTCCGGGACAAGGACAGCCTCAAGAACCTTCTGGATAATTTGAGAAAGATTGACGGCATCGAAGATGTCGTAAGAACGGATATCTGATGAGAAAGTATTTACCTTTGGTTCTTGTTCTGGCAGCAATCGCCCCGATGCTGTTCATACATTCCTGCGCCAACACAACGCAGGCGCCTTCTGGCGGCAAGAAAGATACGATACCTCCATACATCGTGATGATAGATCCGCTTCCGGGAGCGACGGGGGTTCCGCTCGTGGGAGCAAAGTTCAAGTTCGACTTCGATGAATACGTGACCATCAAGACGGCTCAGAACATCTTCCTCTCCCCTCCGGGGAAAAAGATGCCGAAATCCAGGGTACAGGGCCGCAGCGTGATAGTGTCGATTGAAGACACGCTCAAGGAGAACACGACATATACCATCTCTTTCACCGATGCGCTTGCCGACAACAACGAAGGCAACATCTATCCCGGGTACACTTATGTCTTCACAACCGGAGACCGTATAGATTCAATGGCATTCACAGGAGTAGTGCAGGATTGCAATGACCTCTCCCCTGTCAAGGGAGCGACCGTTCTCCTTTATAAGGACCATTCCGACTCGGCAGTATTCCTGCAAAGGCCTTATGCGGCCACGAAGACCGACGACTGGGGGTTCTTCATACTTCCGTTCATTGAGGACACTTTGTATCGCCTGTACGCGATCAAAGATGAGAACAACAACAATCTCTATGACCCTGAAACAGAAATGGTAGCCTTCGTGGATTCTATCATCAGGCCGGTAATTACCGTGAGCGACACCTTGCGGGAATTTCTGAAATATGATATGACCGACACTCTCGGATGCAGGGCAAGGAAGACGGAATACGAACTGAACCTTTTCAGGGAGATACCATCAAAGCAGATGATTGTCAACAAGGTACGGGTATCTGACAGATCAGCGTATATCACGTTTATGTCAAACGATGCCTGGATAGATTCCCTGTGGATAAGCGGGTTCCCTTCAAACAAGGTCATAACCCAGTTCAACCTCAAGCAGGACAGTCTCGAGATATGGGTGAATGACAAGGGGCAGATGCCTGATACGCTCAATCTCTACGTGAATTATCGAAAGACTGACACTCTTGGTAACAAGACGCCATATCTTGAAAGGGTCAGATTGTTCCAGGAAGGAAAGAAAAAAGCAAGGAATTCATACCAGGCACGGCAGGAGATTCAACACACGGACACGATATGCAACTTCACGGCATCCGTAAAGCCGGAAACCGTTGAGCAGAAAGGATTCGAACTGGAGTTTGTATTTCCGATTGTTTCCGAACAGTTCGACTCGGTCCAGCTGAAGTCAATCAACCCGAGGCAGCAGGAAGTCCTGGAGAAGTTCTCTGTGATAAGGGACAGCACCAACATACGCAAATATACCATCCTGCCGCAGGTGACATATCTCCCGGGATATGAATACCTGTTGAAAATCCCTCAGGATTGCTTCCGGGACATAAACGGATTCGGGAACGACAGCCTTGAAGTCAAAGTGTCGCTTCCTACCGATGAGACTCTCAGCAAGCTGAACCTTAACCTGACCGGCATTGACAGGAAGTACATAGTGGACCTGCTTGACGATAGGATGGGTGAACCGCTCAGGTCATACATTGTCACTTCCGACAAGGTCCTTGAGTTCCCGTATCTTAAGGAAGGCAAATATGCCATCAGGATAAGCGATGACGGGAATGACAATTCGATGGTAGATACCGGCAACCTGCTGGAGCACAGGCAGCCGGAGAAGGTATTGTTCTACACACTGAAGGATGAACGGCTGATAGATATCCCGGCCGGATCGGAAATAGACCAGACCATCGATGTGGGCGCAATGTTCAACTGATAAGGAATGAAAAAATTACTGCTACTGGCCGCTCTGACTCTATGCTGCTTCTGCGCGTACGCACAGAAGGATACCACCGGAGTGCTCAAATTCGAGGATGATTCGCTCTTCTACGACAACGAGTATCTGGACACCGTTC
>JAZUKB010000058.1:0-26266 GCA_045643085.1 Candidatus Cryptobacteroides sp. | reverse complement strand
TGACCCTCATTGCCTGATATACATAGGACCTTCCAGACAGAGGATCCCTTATGGCACCGCCCAGACAGGTGGCGGCGCCTCCGAACGGCTCTATCTCAGTGGGATGATTGTGTGTCTCGTTCTTGAACTGAAGGAGCCAGCGTTCATCCTTTCCGTCAACGTCCACGTTGACGAAAATGCTGCAGGCATTGTTCTCCTCGCTCTGCTCCATATCGTCCAACAGTCCCTTGCTCTTGAGATATCTTGCTCCTATCGTGGCCAGTTCCATAAGACAGAGACTTTTGCCTTCCCTCCCGAGTTCCTTGCGTATGTCGTGGAACCTGCCGAGTTCACTCTCTATCTCGTCCCGTATGAATGAGTCGTCAACCTTTATCTCCGTGAGTTCGGTGGTAAATGTCGTATGCCGGCAGTGGTCGCTCCAATATGTGTCCAGAATCCTGAGTTCCGTTTCGGTGGGATTTCTTCCTTCCTTTGTGAAATAATTGACAACTTCCTTCAGGTCGTCGGCGTTCATCGCCAGACCCCATTCCCGGCAGAAGTTTTCAAGGTCCTCTTCCTTCATATCCGTGAAAGAGTCCAGTACTGCCAGCGGCTTGACGTCTGCCTTGTCCGCTATGCTTTTTTTGGAAAGATCCTTCTCCCTTGACTCAACCGCGTTGATGTAATAATGTCTGATGGCAGCGATATCACTTTCGGATACGCTCTCATCGAACACAAGAAGCCTTGAACTGCGGATGTCCACGTCGGCCTCGGGGTCTATCAAGTGTACGCAGTCGATGGCTGACGATGCCCTCTGGTCAAACTGCCCCGGGATATATTCAACGGCAAGGTATTTTTCTCCGTCAAGGCTGAATTCATCTGAAACCGTGTCAGTTACAGTTTCACCGAAAACGGTATAGCGGCATTTTTCAAGAAGATCACTGCTGAACCCCGCAAGGTCATATACGTTCAGCAGCCTGAGGTCCCGTATGTCCAGGTTGAGGCTTTCGTTGAGCTCGCTGCGCAAACTCTCAGCCTCTACCCGGAATCCCTGCTTCTTCTCTACAAAAATTCGGGTTGTATTTTTCATATCGGTATCAGATTTCGGTAGCGGCGATGGCCTCTTCCTGTTTCTTGCGGAAGTCATCCAATCTGGCCGCCATACTGCTGTCGTTGATGGAAAGTATCGATGCCGCAAGCAGGGCGGCGTTCTTGGCTCCATTCACGGCAACGGTGGCCACCGGTATTCCGGACGGCATCTGAACCATTGAAAGGAGGGCGTCCATCCCTCCGAATGCCTTTCCGTTGATCGGGACACCGATAACCGGTATCGTGGTGTATGCGGCGGTGACTCCCGGAAGGTGCGCTGCGCCTCCGGCTCCGGCAATTATCACGTCAATACCACGTTCCCTTGCACTCTTCGCGTATCGGGCCAGTAGATCCGGAGCCCTGTGCGCGCTTATCACTTTCTTCTCGTAAGGAATGCCGAACTGCTCCAGAACGGCAAAAGCTGCCGACATGACTTCCAAGTCACTTGTCGACCCCATTATGACACTGACTTTCATACTTTACTTCGAGAAGAACAGTTTGGAAAGGGTCATCGGATCGATGTACTTGCCGTCCTTGTAGACACGCATATTACCGGAAGCAATCTCGTCGATGAGCATCACATTGCCGTCCGGACCGTACCCGAACTCGAACTTGATGTCGTACAGTACGAGGCCTTTCTGCTTGAGGTCATCGGCGACAATTTTCGTGATCTGTTGGGTCTGGGCCTTGATGTCCTCATATTGGCTGTCCGTCATCACGCCAAGGGCTACCAGGGCGTCTTTTGTCACCAGAGGATCTCCTTTTTCATCGTTCTTGAAAGTCGTTTCGACATATGCCGGAAGGTCAGCCCCTTCCTCGATATACTCACCGTACCTGCGAATGAAACTGCCGACTGCCTTGTTGCGGCAGATGACCTCCAGACCGTGTCCGAATACCTTTGCAGGCAACACCTCCATAGTGGTGTCCTTGAGGTTTGCGCTGACAAAGTGGGTCCTGATGCCCGCGGCATTGATTTTTTCGAAGAAATAGATTGACATACGGAGATTGACGTCTCCGACACCTTCGATGGTGAGTCCTACAGAGTTCTCTCCCGGATCGAAAACACCGTCCTTGCCGGTGCAGTCATCCTTGAACTTCAGAAGATAGTTTCCGCTTTCAAGAGCGTAGACATTTTTGGTTTTGCCTGTGTAAAGGAGTTCCATATATAATTACTTGAATGAGCCACAAATTTACATCTTCGGAGGCTCAATAGGAAATTAAGTTATCAACACACGCGATGTTGAAAAAATATTTTTGGATAATGGCTTCATAATATTATCTTTGTAACCCGATGAAAACGCAACTTTCATACGGGACGAACAGAACAGATGATAATAAAGATATTTGCGGGACAAACGTTTTTGTTTGTCCCGCTTTTGTAGATATCCACGTCCATCTGCGCGAACCGGGGTACTCTTACAAAGAGACAATAAAGACAGGTACGATGGCAGCAGCGGCCGGGGGATATACCTGCGTTTGCCCGATGCCGAATCTGAATCCAGTGCCGGACTGCCTCGAAAATCTGGAACTGGAACTTGACATCATCCGCAGGGATGCCTGCGTGGATGTCCGTCCTTACGCTTCAATCACCAAAGGACGCAAGGGCCTTGAGGTTGTCGATGTGGCTGCGCTCAAGGACTCGGTGGTGGCGTTTTCTGATGACGGAAGCGGAGTCCAGGACGAAAAAGTGATGCGAAAGGCTATGGAAGCGATAGCCTCTGAAGGCTGTATACTTGCAGCGCATTGTGAGGACAACTCGCTTCTCAGGGGTGGTTACATACACGATGGACGATATGCCAGGGATCACTCTCACAAGGGCATCTGCTCCGAAAGCGAATGGGGCCAGATTGCGAGAGACCTTCGAATAGCAGAAGAGACCGGTTGCGCGTACCACGTCTGCCACATATCCACTAAGGAGAGCGTTGATGTGATACGTCGGGCGAAGGACCGTGGTGTGGATGTCACCTGTGAGACGGCGCCTCATTATCTCACGCTTACGGAAGACGACCTGCGGGAGGATGGACGGTTCAAGATGAATCCGCCTCTGCGTGGCGCTGATGACAGGGCGGCCCTGATCGAGGGCTTGAAGGACGGCACGATAGATATGATTGCGACGGATCACGCTCCGCACAGCGCTGAAGAGAAGTCCCGGGGACTTCAGGGAAGTGCAATGGGTATAGTAGGACTTGAGACGGCGTTCCCGGTGCTTTATTCCTGCCTCGTGCGCAAGGGAGTGATAAGTCTGGAGAAACTCGTGGAGCTGATGAGCTATGCTCCGAGGAAAAGATTCCGTCTGGGAGACGCTCCGCAGGACAGGGCGGTGTTTGATCTGGATACTCCGTTCGTGATTGAAGGCTCCTCTTTCTTCTCAAAAGGAAGAAGTACGCCGTTTGAAGGATGGACGGTCTATGGCAGATGCCTGGAGACAATACGTGGAGGAAAAACAATATACAAATACGAAATATGAAAGACAGTCGGAAGATGAAGCTTGTCCTTGAGGACGGCAGCGAATTCAGGGGAATCGGATTCGGTTCCTGCGAACCTGCGGTCGGGGAGATTGTTTTCAATACCTCTATGGTGGGGTATCAGGAGATTCTTTCTGATCCGGCCTATTCGGGGCAGATAGTCCTTATGACCTATCCGCTCATAGGACAGTACGGAATCACGGATGAAGATTACGAGTCAAGGATCGGTGGACCGGTGGCTCTCGTGGTAAGGGAATGCAGCGAGACGCCTTCGAATTTCCGTTACACCAAGACACTTTCCGAGGATCTTGATGACCACGGGATTGCCTGCTTGTCCGGAGTGGATACGAGGATGATCACCCGCATAATCCGCGAAGGCAAGGTGAGAAAAGCCGCTGTCGTATGCGAAGAAATGAGTGTGGAAGAGGCCCTTGCTCTGATATCGTCCAGCCGTTCGGAAGAAAATCCGGTGGCGAAGGTGAGCTGCACCAAGAGGTGGTTCTCCCGCACACCGCAGCATAGCTATGACGTGGTTGTCATCGACTGCGGGATGAAGCACGGAATCGTATCTGCGCTCAACGGACTCGGCTGCAATGTGACTGTCGTGCCGTTTGACACGGGGGTGGATGACATCCTGGCCTTCAACCCTGATGGTATATTGATATCCGGAGGCCCCGGAAACCCGGAGAAACTGCCTCGGATAGTTGAGGTAATCAATGCGTTGAAGGGAAGGATTCCGGTATTCGGGATAGGCCTGGGACACGCCCTGATTGGACTTTCATACGGCGCAAAAGTAGAAAGGATGACCTGCGGCCATCACGGGGGACATCCCGTCCGGAATGTGGCAACGGGTAAGATATACACTGCCGAGCACAATCACTGCTTCGCCATAAAGGCTTCCTCCCTGAAGGATACGCCTCTTGCTCTTACATATACTGACGCTTCTGACGGGACTGTCGAAGGCATCGAGTGCGTGAAGGACAGGGTTTGCTCCGTTCAGTTCTATCCTGAAGGTGGTCCTGGACCGCAGGAAACAGATTTCTTTGAAAGATTCGTAAAGATGATGGAGGACTAAGCTATGCCAAAAAGAACTGATATAAAGAAAGTTATGGTGATAGGCTCAGGCCCTATCGTTATCGGCCAGGCAGCCGAATTCGATTATGCCGGAACCCAGGCCTGTCTCGCTCTCAAGGAAGAGGGTTATGAGGTTGTGCTCGTAAACTCCAATCCCGCCACTATTATGACGGATACGCATATTGCCGACAAGGTGTATATGGAGCCCCTTGATCTGGAGTATGTCGCGAAAATCATACGCTACGAACGTCCCGATGCCATCGTGCCGGGGCTCGGCGGACAGACCGGTCTGAATCTGGCTGTTAAACTGGCGAAGAAGGGTGTCCTGGACGAATGCCACGTGGAGATTCTTGGAACATCGTTCCAGAGCATAGAACAGGCCGAGGACAGGGAACTGTTCAAGGAACTGTGTGTCAGCCTTGGAGAGCCGGTAATCCCTTCACAGATATGCTACAGCATTGAAGATGCGGTGAAAACCGCTGAGGAGATAGGTTATCCCGTAGTGCTCCGTCCGGCCTTCACACTTGGTGGAACCGGCGGTGGATTCGCCTCCAGTGAGGAAGAACTCAGGGAAATGATGCGCAACGCCCTTGCTCTTTCACCTGTACATCAGGTGCTCATAGAAAAGAGCGTAAAGGGCTATAAGGAGATTGAGTTCGAGGTGATGAGGGACAGCAATGACACTGCCATCACCATCTGTTCGATGGAAAATGTGGACCCTGTAGGGATACATACGGGAGATTCCATAGTCGTAGCGCCGGTGCAGACACTTGCGGACAAGGAATACGAGATACTCAGGTCAAGCGCGCTCAAGCTGATACGCGCCTTGAAGATAGAAGGAGGATGCAATGTGCAGTTCGCACTCGACCCGCTTTCGTTCGACTACTATATCATAGAGGTCAATCCGCGCGTGTCCAGGTCTTCCGCCCTGGCTTCCAAGGCCAGCGGATTCCCTATTGCCAGGGTGACTGCAAAGATAGCGGTGGGATATACTCTTGACGAAATCAAGGTTGCCGATGCTCCGGCTTGTTGCGAACCTTCAATAGACTATGTCGTAAGTAAGATCGCACGTTTCCCATTCGACAAATTCAGCGAGGCCACAAACGAACTGGGTACTCAGATGAAGGCTACCGGAGAGGTGATGAGCATAGGCAGAACCCTGGAGGAAAGTCTCCTGAAGGCGATCAGGTCTCTGGAGATAGGCGCCTGCCATCTGTACAAGAAGAAGTTCGACGCGATGAGCGATGCGGAACTGTTCAAGTACATAGTCAAGTTCCCGGATGACCATCTTCTCGCCATCACGCAGCTTATCCGCAACGGTGTAGATATCCGCCTGATTTATGATGCAACCAAGATAGATATGCTCTTCCTTGAGAAGATCTGCAGCATTGTCAGGATGGAGAATGAACTCAAGGGACATCCTATGGATACAAAGACTCTCTATGAGGCAAAGAGGACCGGATTCAGCGACAAGTTCATCGGCCAGCTCTGGGGTAAGTCGGAGAAGGAGATGATAGAGTTCAGGTGGAAGCAGGGGATACGCCCGGTCTATAAGTTCATCGACAGCTGTGCGGCGGAACACGACGCTGACGTTCCGTATTTCTACTCAACATACGAGCAGGAGAACGAGAGCGTAGTCACCGACAGGGAAAAGATACTTGTGCTCGGTGCGGGCCCTATCAGAATCGGTCAGGGTGTAGAGTTCGACTATTCGACAGTCCACGCCATCTGGGCCATACGAGAAGCCGGCTACGAGGCGATAATCATTAATAACAACCCTGAGACGGTCTCTACGGACTATTCGATATCCGACAAGCTTTACTTTGAGCCTCTTACCGTGGAGGATGTGATGAATGTCATAGATAAGGAGAAGCCAAAGGGCGTGATCGTCACTCTCGGTGGCCAGACTGCAATCAATCTGGCGGGTCCTCTGGCTGAGTTCGGAGTGCCTATCATCGGCACCCAGATCGAGGCGATAGACAATGCGGAGGACCGCAAACTGTTCGAGGCGATTATGCGCAAGACAGGCATCCCTCAGCCTAAGGCCAAGGCAGTGACTGACGTCGAGGAGGGAGTGAAGGCCGCCGAAGAGATAGGATATCCTGTGCTCGTGCGCCCTTCATTCGTGCTGGGTGGCCGTGCGATGATGATTGTCGGCAATGAGGAAGCCTTGAGGCATTACCTTCACAATGCCGTTGAGATCAATGAAAATTCCCCTGTCCTCGTGGATAAATACATAATGGGACGTGAGACGGAGGTCGATGCCATTTGTGACGGGAAGGACGTATTCATCCCGGGTATTATGGAGCACGTCGAGCGTACCGGTATCCATTCAGGAGACTCGATAAGCGTCTATCCTTCCTTCTCGCTGAGTCAGAAGGTAAAGGACAAGATTATTGACTATACCTGCAGGCTCGGTCTGGAGATTGGTATCGTAGGTCTGTTCAACATACAGTTCATCGTTGATTCAAATGATGATGTTTATGTAATCGAAGTAAATCCTCGTTCTTCCCGTACGGTGCCGTTCCTGTCAAAATCTACAGGCATACCTATGGCCAAGATAGCTACGATGGTGATGCTCGGGCATTCATTGAAAGAACAAGGTTATGACAAGGTGTATTTCCCTGAGCGTAAGCGCCATTATGTCAAGAGCCCGGCATTCTCTTTCGGAAAGATAAAGGGAATCGATACATACCTGTCTCCGGAGATGAAATCCACCGGTGAGGCTATCGGATACGATGATTCTCTCAACAGGGCGCTGTACAAGTCACTTCAGGCATCCGGTGTCAATGTGGTCAATTACGGTACCGTATTCGCCACCATAGCCGATAAGGACAAGGAGGACGCGCTTCCTCTTATACGCAGGTTCTACAACCTCGGATTCAACATCGAAGCGACCAAAGGTACTGCACAGTTCCTCAAGGACAACGGAATACGCACGCGCAGTCTCGGAAAGATAAGCGAGGGAAGTGATGATATCATCAGCGCGCTCCGTCAGGGCCACGTAAGCTATGTCATCAATACAATCGACATCAACCAGCACAGTACCAGACTCGACGGATATGGCATACGCAGGGCTGCAGTTGAGAATAACGTGACCATATTCACGGCACTGGAAACGGTAAGGGTGCTGCTTGACGTACTCGAGGAGATAACGATGGGCATCTCTACCATTGATTCGGAATATGCCGGTAGCCAGTCATAGAATATGAAAGAGAATATATATACTGTCCGCGTCAATGAAGAAGTGGCGTCCCGTACATACAGGATGCGGCTTGAGGGTGACACCTCCGCATTCAGCAGGGGAGGACAGTTCGTGGATATTGCCGTCGATGGCTTTTTCCTGAGACGTCCGCTGGCAGTCCGGGAATGGGATGAAAATGGGTTCGACGTCATTTATAAGGTTGTCGGAAAGGGCACGGAAGCAATGACGGGCATAATAGCCGGACAGAAGCTCAATGTGCTTACCGGACTCGGAAACGGATTCGATGCTTCAGCCTGCACTGGTTCTGCCCTGGTGGTATGTGGCGGACTGGGCGCATCCCCGGCGTTCTCACTCGTAAAAAGGCTCAAGTCCTCAGGACGGAACGTCACCGTCATATTGGGGTTCAATACGTCTTCCGAGATAATTCTCAAGGAAGAATATAAGAATCTCGGGGTTGACCTTCATATCGCCACTATGGACGGTTCCTGTGGTGTAAAGGGACTTGTCACCGACGTTATTGACAGAATTGGCGGCAATTGGGACTATTTCTATACCTGCGGGCCTAAGGTTATGATGAAAGCCGTCTGTATGAAAATGAATATCCCCGGGGAGGCAAGTCTGGAGGAGAGGATGGGATGCGGCTGCGGCATCTGCTACGGTTGCACCTGTCATACCGCGGCTGGTGCAAAGAGGGTATGCGCCGACGGTCCCGTATTCAAGAAGGAGGATATAATATGGTAACTGAGGTTGATCTTTGCGGCGTAAGTTTGAGGAATCCTGTGGTTCCGGCAAGCGGAACTTTCGGATTCGGCCTTGAGATGACCGGTATGTACGACCTCAACGTACTTGGCGGCATATCCTTGAAAGGAACCACCAAGGATGCCCGCTACGGCAACGAGTGTCCGCGCATTGCCGAATGTCCTGATGGGATGATCAATTCCGTGGGCTTGCAGAACCCTGGAATAGACGTGCTGCTCGGAGAGAAAGTGCCGGCATTGAGGAAGGTCTATGGAGGGGCGATAATCGCCAACATCAGCGGGTTCAGTGTCGATGAATATGTTTACTGTTGCCGGAAGGCTTCCGCTTCGAAGGATATCGACATACTCGAAGTGAATATTTCCTGCCCGAACGTACACGGTGGAGGTATGGCATTCGGCACATCAGCCAGAGCTGCAGCAGAAGTGACGGCGGCGGTAAAGGCCGTGAGCGGCAAACCGGTTTTTGTCAAGCTCAGTCCGAACGTGACGGACATCGCTGAAATAGCGCGTGCTTGTGAAGATGCCGGAGCAGATGGTCTTACGCTTATCAATACTATCCTCGGAATGCGGATAGACATAGAGCGGAGACGTCCGGTAACGGCACAGAAATATGGTGGGTTCAGCGGACGGGCGGTGTTCCCGATAGCTTTGAGGATGGTGAACCAGGTCGCTTCCGTATGCAAAATACCGATTATGGGATGTGGGGGCGTATCGAGCGCCGAGGACGTCATAGAGATGATGATGGCGGGAGCCACGGCAGTCCAGGTTGGAGCCGAAAACCTACGCGACCCTATGGTATGCAGCAGGATAGTAGCGGAATTGCCGTCCGTTATGGAAAGACTCGGAATCAAAGATTTGAAAGAAATAATTAAAGCAGTATGAGAGACGTGATTGTGGCCTGCGATTTCAGCAGTGCATCGGAAGTCCTGTCATTCCTTGACAGGTTCGCCACCTGTGAACGCAAACCGTTCGTGAAGATTGGAATGGAACTCTTTTATTCCTCCGGCCCTGAGATTGTACGTGAGATAAAGGCTCGGGGGCACAGGATTTTCCTGGATCTCAAGCTTCACGATATTCCGAATACGGTCAGAAAGACAATGAAGGTGCTTTCCGCACTTGACGTCGATATGACGAACGTGCACGCAGGCGGAACAATCGAAATGATGCGCGCTGCCCTGGAGGGACTCACCCGTGAGGACGGGACCCGTCCGCTTCTCATAGCGGTGACGCAGTTGACATCCACTTCAGAAGAGCGTATGCGCAGTGATCTGTTGATAGATAAACCTATCGCTGATGTTATAGCACACTATGCCCGGAACGCCCGGGAGGCCGGACTCGACGGTGTAGTATGCTCCCCACTTGAGGCATCGGTAGTGAAGGAGAACTGCGGTCAGTCTTTCCTGGCCGTGACGCCGGGAATCCGTTTTGCGGATGCCGCAGCTGATGACCAGGTGCGAATAACAACGCCTGCAAAGGCAAGGGAAATAGGATCCGACTATATCGTGGTAGGCCGTCCCATCACTGCTGCCGATGACCCGGTGGCAGCTTATAACAGATGTATAGATGAATTCGTATATGGAAAAGACAATAGCTAGGCAGCTCCTCAGCATTGGAGCCGTTTTCCTTCGTCCGGAGGAACCGTTCACTTGGGCAAGCGGAATAAAGAGCCCGATATATTGTGACAACCGCCTTATCCTTTCAGCTCCGCAGGCACGAGTGGTTGTGGAGCAGGCTATCGCTGACACCGTCAGTGCAAGATTCCCACAGGCCGAGTCCCTTATGGGTACCAGTACGGCAGGAATAGCCCACGCCGCCATAGCCGCGTCAATACTGGGCCTTCCGATGGGATACGTGCGGGGAGAAGCTAAGACGCACGGACGCAACAACAGGATAGAAGGACGTCTGAAACCGGGGATGAAGGTCGTGGTTATTGAAGACCTGATATCGACAGGTGGAAGTGCCATAGAGGTTGTGGAGGCTTTGCGTGAAGCCGGGGCTGAGGTGCTCGGTATAGTCAGCATCTTCACCTACGGTATGAAGAAGGGACTTGAGCGTCTCGCTCAGGCAGAGGTGAAGAATTATTCACTCTCAAACCTTGATGCTCTCGTGGAGGCTGCCGTTGAGGACGGGCGCATCGCGCCGGAGTGGAAGGAGAGAATCCTCAAATTCAGGGACAACCCTTCCGATGAAAGCTGGATAAACAAATAGAAATGATATGAAACACCTGATCGATCCTACGGACATCAGCAAACAGGAGACTGATGCCATAATCTCTCTGGCTGAGGATATCATCGCCAACAGAGAAAAATATCGTGATTGTCTCAAGTACCACAAGCTTGCGACACTGTTTTACGAGCCAAGCACGCGCACCCGATTGAGCTTCACCTCAGCAATGATGGAGCTCGGCGGTAACGTCCTGGGATTCTCCGATGTCCGCAACTCCTCGGTAAGCAAGGGTGAGACGGTGGCTGACACGGTTCGCGTGGTCGAGAATTTCGTGGATATAATTGCTATGAGACATCCCCTGGAGGGCGCCCCTTACGTTGCGTCTACAGCTGCCGGGATACCTATCATCAATGCCGGGGACGGCTCTCACGCTCATCCTACCCAGACGCTCACGGACCTTCTTACAATCAAGAGGGAACTTGGACGCATAGACGGAATCACGATTGGTTTCTGCGGAGACCTCAAGTTCGGAAGGACTGTGCATTCCCTTATCAAGGCTCTTTCAAGGTATGAAGGCGTCAAGGTGATACTCATCGCCCCTGATGAACTCCGTCTTCCTGACTATATCAAATCTGACGTGTGTGACAGGCAGGGAGTGAATTATCGAGAGGTCAGGACTATCGAGGAGGTAATGGGAGAGCTGGATGTTCTCTATATGACCAGGGTACAGAGGGAACGGTTCCTGGATGAGGAGGAATTCGAGCGGGTGAAGGACAGTTTCGTTCTGGACAGCGCCAAGATGTCTCTCGCAAAGGAGAAGATGTGCGTGCTGCATCCGCTTCCTAGGGTAAATGAGATAAAACCGGAGGTTGACGATGATCCACGCGCTGCTTATTTCCGTCAGGTAGGAAATGGTAAGTTCGTGCGTATGGCATTGATATACAGTCTTATCCAATGGAAAGACGATCCATCTCACGTTATGCCGGAGCATAAAGACAGATTTGAGGACGAAACCTTCAGGTGCACAAACTCCAAATGCATCTGTAATCACGAGAAGGTACGGCCTCTGTTCCATCGAACGGAGAACGGTTCGATCCGTTGCGTATATTGCGACAGTAAGGCCAGATAGAGTTTTTCCGGACGGGACTGCCCCCTGCAGTAGCAAACTAGTGCCCTCGCTGACGCGAGGAAATGCTACCGCAGGGGGCAGTCCCGTCCGGAAACGTTATTCTGTTGTATAGTTGTCGAAATACCCCTGCACCAGGACCACAGGAGTACCCTTGTCCCCTGAACCGGAAGTGAGGTCGCACAGCGAACCAATCAGGTCGGTGAGCTGTCGCGGGGTGGTGCCTTCGGATGCCATATTCCCCTTGAGATCCGCATCTTTGGCCTTTATGCTGTCGGAGATGGCCTTGCGGAGCTCTTCTCCGCTGAGCGCTGCGAAATCATTATCGGCAAGATACTTGAGTTTCAACTCGTTGGGAGTGCCCCTGAGGCCCTCTGTATGCGCTGGGGAAACTACCGGGTCTGCGAGTTCCCATATCTTTCCCTTCGGATCCTTGAATGCCCCGTCTCCGTAAACCATCACTTCAACGTGCTTTCCGGTCGCATCCAGAACTTTCTTCTGTATGTCTTTTACGAGCGGCTGGCAGTCGCGAGGAAACAGTTTGACGGTATCCTCCGTAGCTTTGTTGGAGCCGAGAAGCCCGTAGGTTTCGTTGCAACCGCTTCCGTCCACGGGGGCGTTCAGTATGTCATCCAGCCCGAGAACCACTTTCGCTCCGGCGTCGCGCAGTATCCTCTTGGTCCTCTGTCTTGTATGGATGTCGCAGGTTATGACGGTATCGGTGAATTTGAGGATGGCCTTTGGCCTGTTTGCGAAGATGATTTCCACCTCGGCCCCGCATTCCCTGATAAGGTCACTGTAATATTGCACATAGTCCACGCCGGTGAATTCGTGCTTGCCGTAGCCGAAGAGCTCACGGTACCGGTCCAGCGAAAGGACGTCGGAATAAGGGTTGACCCCGGCCTCGTCAAGACGGTCTATGCTTACCAGCTCGTTCCCAACCTCGTCGGACGGGTAACTGAGCATCAGCACAACCTTGCTGCATCCGGATGCTATGCCCTTGAGGCAGATGGCGAAACGGTTCCTTGAAAGGATAGGGAACATAACGCCCACGGTCTGACCTCCGGTCTTGCTCCTTACATCCTTCGCAATGTTGCTCACCGAGGCATAGTTGCCCTGCGAACGTGCTACGACGGACTCGGTGACAGCTATGACGTCGCGGTCGCGTATTTCGAATTTCTCTTCACTGGCGGCGGCGAGTACGCTGTCGCTTACTATTCTTGCAAGATCGTCGCCCTCTCTTATGATTGGACAACGTATTCCACGGGACACGGTCCCAACTTTTCTCTCGTGATTATCCATAATGCTCACAATTACTTTCAAAGATAATAAATGTTGAAAAGAATGTTGAAAAAAACTTTCTCAATTATCGCAAGAAGAGATAAAATCAGTAACTTTGTCAGATACAAACAACCAGATTATGTCATTCATCGATGAAAGAATAGCCCTGGAGGGATTGACATTTGACGATGTGCTCCTGATACCGGCTTACTCGGAAGTCCTTCCGAGGGAAGTTGACCTCCACGGCAGGTTTTCCCGCAACATTCAGCTCAATATTCCGATTGTGTCCGCAGCGATGGATACAGTTACTGAAGCGCCGATGGCCATAGCCCTGGCAAGGGAAGGTGGAATCGGCGTCATTCATAAGAATATGTCGATAGCTGCCCAGGCCTCCGAAGTACGCAGGGTCAAGAGGGCCGAGAACGGGATGATAATGGATCCTGTCACGATTCACAAGGACCAGACCGTCGGGGACGCACTCCGCATAATGAGCGAGAATCATATCGGCGGTATTCCGGTGGTGGATGAAAACAATATTCTGGTCGGTATTGTGACCAACCGTGACGTCCGGTTCCAGACAGATATGGACATGCGTATCGAGAAGGTTATGACAAGTGATGGGCTGGTCACGATAATGGACAACCAGACGGACCGCGAATATGTCCGCAAGGTTCTCCAGGAGCACAAGGTCGAGAAACTTCCGGTTGTCGATGCCCGCGGAAGGATTGTCGGTCTCATAACGTTCAAGGATATAACCAAGGAGAAGCTTCACCCTAATGCCTGTAAGGATACAAAGGGCCGCCTGCGTGTCGCAGCGGGAGTCGGCATTACGGCCGATGCTCTAGAAAGGGTCAAGGCTCTCGTGGCGGAAGGTGTCGATGCCGTTGTGCTCGATTCCGCTCACGGACACAGCAAGGGAGTTATCGACAAACTGAAGGAAATCAAGGCTTCTTTCCCTGAAATAGATGTAGTAGTAGGCAATGTCGCAACCGCCGAGGCGGCGAAAGCTCTTGTGGATGCGGGAGCTGACGGAATCAAGGTCGGAATAGGTCCTGGAAGTATCTGCACCACACGTATTGTGGCCGGTGTAGGAGTGCCTCAGCTCACTGCTATTTTCGAATGTGCCAAGCAGGCTCACAAGTCCGGAGTTCCGATTATTGCGGACGGTGGATTGCGGTATAGCGGGGATGTTGTCAAGGCGCTGGCTGCCGGTGGAGACTGCGTGATGTGCGGTTCGATGTTCGCGGGTACGGAAGAAGCTCCCGGTGAGACAATCATCTATAACGGACGCAAGTTCAAGACATACCGCGGAATGGGATCGCTCGATGCCATGGCCGCCGGATCCAAGGACCGTTATTTCCAGTCCAACGAGACTGAGACAAAGAAACTTGTGCCGGAGGGAATCGTCGGCCGCGTACCGTACAAGGGCACATTGGAGGAGACGGTATATCAGTTGATTGGTGGCCTCCGCTCTGGTATGGGATACTGCGGAGCCAGGGACATCACCGAACTTCAGAAAGCAAGATTCACCAAAGTCACCGCAAGCGGAATGGCCGAAAGCCATCCTCACGACGTGACCATTACAAAGGAAACCCCTAACTATACAAGAGGAGAATAGTTATTATGTATAACGGAGAAAAACTTAATCCTAAGCAGTTCGTGGAGACTGCTATTAAGGAGATTAAGGAGCAGGTCGGAAGCGATACTGTCGTTCTCGGCCTTTCCGGAGGCGTTGATTCTACTGTGACGGCGCTTCTTATCGACCGTGCTATAGGACATAATCTGGTCTGCATATTCGTTGATCACGGTCTGCTCCGAAAGAATGAATTTGAAGACGTACTCGCCCATTACGAGGGTATGGGTCTCAATGTCATCGGTGTCCGTGCGGCTGACCGTTTCTTTGCGGCCTGCAAGGGAATTACCGATCCGGAACTCAAGAGGAAGGCCATAGGAAAGACATTCATTGACGTATTCGCAGATGAGGCCAGGAAGGTGAAGGATGCCAAATGGCTTGCTCAGGGTACGATCTGGCCTGATATCGCCGAATCGCATTCTGACAAGGGAACCATCAAGAGCCATCACAACGTGGGCGGATTGCCGGAAGATCTTCATTTCGGCCTCGTAGAGCCATTGAAGTATCTTTACAAATATGAAGTGAGGGAAGTGGGAGCGGAGCTTGGTCTTGACAGCCATTTCCTCGGACGTCACCCGTTCCCTGGTCCCGGTCTTGGTGTGCGTTGCCTTGAGGAACTTACCCCGGAGCGTGTACACATCCTTCAGGAGGCTGACGACGTGTTCATCTCGATGCTTCGCAAGGAGGGACTGTATGACAAGATATGGCAGGCTGCCGTCGTCCTGCTGCCTGTACGCAGCACAGGTATCAAGGACGGAGCAAGGACATACGAGAATGTGGTTGCACTGCGGGCAGTGAATTCCGTGGATGCCGTCACGGCCGAAGTGATAGACCTCCCGTTCGAGTTCCTTCAGAGAGTGGCCACGGCAATTATCAGCCAGGTTGAGGGTGTGAACAGAGTTGTCTATGACATATCTCCTAAACCGCCATCAACCATTGAGTGGGAGTAAAACCTGGATGAATGAGTATTAGAACCTTAACAGGAGAAAACTATTTCAGCATGGTCAGGTCGGGCGCCTCGACGCTCGACTCCAACAGAAAATCAGTCAATGATCTTAATGTCTTCCCTATCCCCGACGGGGATACGGGAGACAATATGTTTATGACCATTGACTCCGGGTGCAGTTCCGCTGTATCCGTTTCTGACCGTGCGCTTTCTGAAGTGGCTTCTTCAATATCCTCAGGAATGCTCTTCGGAGCCAGAGGAAACTCCGGCGTCATCCTCTCAAGAATATTCGCAGGGATATCCAAGGGTCTGGAAGGTCTTTCCGAAGCTGACGTGGAGCAGTGGAAGAAGGCTATGCATTGCGGTGTGGACGAGTCCTACGGGGCCGTAGCCACACCAGTGGAAGGAACCATATTGACGGTGTTCAGAATGGCCGTACAGGTTGCGGACAATTGCGACAGCGGGGATTTTGAATCATATTTCGAAATTCTCTGTACAGAAATGGCCGCAGCGCTGGAACGGACTCCGGACCAGTTGGACGTGCTCAAGAAGGCGGGGGTGGTGGACAGCGGTGGAGCCGGTCTCGTATATATTTTCGAAGGTATGAAGGCTGCACTGTCGGGCAAGACGGTGGAATATGCAGGGACTTCTTCAGGCGCATCCGCCACGAAGATTGATTTTTCCGCATTCACGGAAGACAGTGAGCTGGAATTTGGATATTGCACGGAGTTCCTTCTCCGTCTGCAGACTTCCAAGGTTGATTTAGGCTCATTTGACGAGACTGTCATAAGGGACTATCTCGAAGTTGCGGGCGACAGTCTGGTGTTCTTCAGGGACGGAAGCATCATCAAAGTTCACGTGCATACACGCAGACCTGGAGAGATATTGAACAAATGCCAGGAATGGGGTGAATATCTTACCATAAAAGTTGAGAATATGACACTCCAGCACCACGAGAACCGTATGGATGAGAAGTTCGGGAAGGGTCCGCGCAAGGGGACAGCCACTGTTGTAGTCGCCTCGGGAAACGGAGTGGTCAGGACATTCAGGGATATGGGCGCCGATGAGGTCATCGAAGGAGGACAGACGATGAATCCGTCGGCCGAGAGTTTCCTCCGCGCATTCGAGAAAGTCAATGCGGACAGGATTTTCGTATTTCCGAACAATTCCAACATCATCCTTACTGCACAGCAGGCCGCTTCGCTCTTTAAAGGTTCCGAAATATTCGTCATCCCTTCAAAGAGCATAGGGGCAGGATACGCTGCCTTCGGCTCGATTGATTTTTCCGAAGAAGATTCGGAACAGATACTCTCACAAGCCGACGAGGCCATAGAATCCGTAGTTACGGGAATGATATCAAGGGCGGTACGTGATACAGCCGAGGTATCGAAGAATGACTATATAGGATTCGTGTCTTCTGAGATATTGTGCGGCTCGACGGACAGGAATACCGCTGCGTTGGAGCTGTGCGACAAACTTGAGGCCGGCAACTATGACGTTATCCTGATATTCAGGGGCGCTGATACTCCCGCGGATGATGCTGAGGAGCTCAGGACTGCCCTCGAATCCAGATACAGGCGCTCCGAGGTCATAATGACGGACGGAGGGCAGGGAGTTTACGATTACATCTTTGTATTGGAATAATATGTGGACCTATTTTACAGACACTGACACGGACATCTCTCCGGAGGTGGCAAAAGAATACGGATACAAGCTCATCAGTATGCCGTACAGCGTTGACGCTAAAGTCGTTTATCCTTTCGTGGATTATGAGAAGTACGATTTTCACGCATTCTACGATATGCTTCGTTCTGGCGTCCTCCCTACGACAAGTGCGATCAGCGAAGAAGAATATGTCAAATATTTCGAGCCTGAGTTCGCTGCCGGGAACGACATCTTCTATGTCCACTTCTCCGCAGCGATGACAATGACCTTCGACAATATGCAGAAGGCGTTGGACAGACTCAAGGCGAAGTATCCGCAGAGGAAGTTCATAGGCGTGGATACTAAGGGTATCACAATAATCAGTTATGTCATTGTCAGGGAGATAGGTGATATGCTCAAGGCAGGGAAGACGCCGGAAGAGATACAGGTTTGGGCTGAGACTGAGGTGGATCACTACTGCCAGTATTTCTTTGCGGACGACCTCAAGTTCTTCCGTCGCAGCGGACGCGTAAGCGGAATCGCCGCAACGATGGGCGGACTTATCGGAATACGTCCTATCATTCATATGAGCCAGGAGGGCAAGATGGTCAACATCGGCAAGGAAAAGGGAAGAATGAAGGCCCTGGAGTGTCTGGTAAACTATGTCGAAGAATACGGGGACGATATCAAGAACCATCGTTTCATCATAGGACATACCGATGCCGAGGATCTTGCGCAGGTTCTTGAGGGTATGTTGAAGGAGAAATTCGGAGACGACCTGAAAGTGGAATATGTGGTCACGAACCCTACGGCAGGAAGCCATTGCGGTCCTAACGGAGTAGGCGTGGCATTCCATTCAAAGCACAGATAGTATGATCGAAATCAAAGAGGTCCTCACCCGTTCGATGCGAAGGGAGTTCCTGGAGTTCCCGAATGTACTCTACAAGGGAAATTCCTGTTATGTTCCGCCGCTGTATCTTGACGAGAAGAAGATATTCCGTAAGGATTATGTCTATCACGACACTTGTGAGGCGGTGTACTATAACGCCTACAAGGATGGTGTGATGGCAGGACGCATCAGCGGCATCCTCCAGCGGTCCAGCAATGAGAAATGGGGCCAGAAGCGCGTACGCTTCACCCGTTTCGATGTTATCGATGACTTCGAGGTGGCCAAGGCCCTTTTCGGAGCCGTGGAAGAATGGGCCCGTTCGAAAGGAATGGAGGAGGTATGCGGACCTCTCGGATTCTCGGACCTCGAGAGAGAGGGACTTCTGATAGAAGGTTTCGACCAGATGTCCACCTTCGAGGAGGCATACAATTTCGAATACTACGGCAAGTTCATTGAACGTCTCGGATACGTCGGAGAGACCGACTGGACAGAAAGTCAGATACGTGCGCCGAAGGATCCGGAATCCGCTGAGGAGATGGAGCGGATGGCTGCATTCGTGATGAAGCGATACAAGCTTCATTTCGGAGAATACAGGAACGTCAGGGGATTCCTTAAGAAGTATGCCGAAGGCTTCTTCGATATCCTTGACAGGTCATATGACCTGCTTTACGGAACAGTTCCGTTTACGGATGGGATGAAGAAGATGACCATAGCGAACTTCAAGCTCATAATGGATGTGAAGTATGTGGCGGTCATCCTTGACGAGAATGAGAAGGTGATTGCGCTTGGAATCTGTTTCCCTGCCATAGCCAAGGCCATACAGAAGACAGGAGGCCATATCACTCCTGTTTCCCTGTTCAAGCTTCTCCGGGCGATAAAACATCCGGATGTGCTGGATCTCGGGCTGATAGGCGTGGATCCTGAATATCTCAACAGGGGAGTCAGCGTCATAATAGCCAATGAACTGGCCAGGATGCTCAAGGATCCGCAGATAAATTATGCGGACACCAATCTCAATCTTGTGGAAAATGCGGCAATCCAGAATCTCTGGAAGCGTTTTGACGAGAAAAAGAACAAGCGTCGCCGCTCCTATGTAAAGAAACTTGTATGATAAAGATAATTGTTGACTGCTTCGGCGGGGACCATAGTCCTCAGGCCAATATAGACGGAAGCCTTTCGGCTCTTGACAGGTTCCAGGACCTTTATCTGATCCTCACTGGGGACAGAGGTGTCATTGAGGCTAATCTTGAAGGGAAGACCTATGACGCTTCGCGTCTGGAGATAGTTCACGCTCCGGAGGTGATAGGCTGTGATGAGAAACCGACAGATGCCATAAGACTCAAGAAGGAGAGCTCGATGATCAAGGCGATAAGGATGCTCAGGGATGAGGATGACATCGCCGGAATGGTCAGCGTAGGCTCCACTGGTGCCCTTGTTGCAGGAGCGTTGACCCGTATCGGCGTACTTGAGGGTGTCATCAGACCAGCGTTCTGCCCGATTCTTCCGACCATGGACGGAGGTATCGTCGGAATATGCGACAGCGGAGCTAACGTCGAAGTCACGGCAAACCATCTCAAACAGTTCGCGATAATGGCCTCGCTATATCTGGAGAATGTATATGGCGTCAAGAATCCGCGTATTGCCCTGCTTAATGTCGGGAAAGAAGCTGAGAAAGGTGACACGATACGTCAGGATGCATACAAAATGCTGTCAGAGCTTTCCTGCATCAACTTCGTCGGCAATATGGAGAGCCGGGACCTCCTTTCCGGATCCTACGATGCAGTGGTATGTGACGGCTTTTCCGGAAACGTGCTGGTGAAGACGACCGAGGGGACTGCGGTCGAGTTGCTGAAGAAGGTCAAGGAAACCATATTCTCCAGGACTATCTATAAGATTGGGGCGCTCTTCCAGAAGAAGATGTTCGCCGACCTCAAGGCCTTTATGAATTATCAGAATTATGGAGGAAGCGTTCTGCTGGGCACATCGAAGGTTGTAGTGAAGGGCCACGGCAGCAGCAAGGCGGTGGCAGTTGAGAAATGCATAGAGCAGGCGTATCGTATGGAGGCCAGTTTATTGTCCTCCAAGATAACGGCGGCTTTGGACAAATACGATCATTACGAAGGATAGATATGTTTGAAGAAGTTCAGAAAATTCTCGCGAAACAGTTGCGCATAGATGCGTCAAAGGTACAACTGACATCCCGTATCAAGGAAGACCTGGGCGCTGATTCTCTCAATATCCTGCAGCTTCTTATGAAAATCGAGGATGACAACGGAATAGTCATCCCCGATGAGAAACTTGCAAAGTTCGAGACTGTCCAGGATGTCGTTGCATACCTGGATTCCCAGAAACAGGCCTAGTTATTTCAGAAGCTCGCGGCTCCTTGCGATGAATTCGGCGAGGGCCTTTCCCTTGAGCATACCGTTGGACAGGAGCGCAAGGTCTATGACCTGGTGCAGTAGTTCCGACGTGCCTTCCCTGTCTGCCCAAATCCTGGCGATGAGGGGATTCTGCATATTGACCTTGATATTGTAGCTTTCCGGAAGTTCGCCATAGAAGTTCATCCCTCCTCCCATAGCGGACATTTCGCGGTACCTGCGCATGAATTCGCTCTGGGTTATGAGAACCGGCTCTCCATTCTCGCCAAGATTCTCGGCTTCCACCGTATACTCGTTGCCCTCCGGGAGAACAGCCTTGAACAACTCATCGAGCGCTTTCTTGTCATCTTCCGACATTTCCGGTTTGACCTTCTCTTCCTTCGGGATGAGGTTGTCCGCGGAGTCGCTGTCAACGCGGGCGAAGCGGCAGTCCTTGAGTTTGGCTTCCAACAGGCCCACGAAATGGGAGTCGAGTTCGCAGTCCATCAGGAGAACATCGTAACCGAGGTTCTTGGCCTCCTCAATGCGGCTGTACTGCGCTTCGGTATCCGTTGTGTACAGATAGACGACTTTCTTGTCCTTGTCCGTCTGTGAGCCCTCAATGGCCTTGCGGTAGTCTTCGAAACTGAAATACTTTCCGTCCGTGTTCTTGAACAGAGCGAAGTTCATTGCCCTCTCTGCGAACTTTTCGTCAGTAAGCATACCGTACTCGATGAACAGTTTGAGGTTGTCCCACTTCTCTTCGTATTTCTCCCTTTGCTCCCTGAATATTTCTTCGAGTCTGTCGGCTACTTTCTTGGTGATATATGTGCTTATTTTCTTGACGTTTGCATCAGACTGCAGGTAGCTCCTGCTGACATTCAGAGGAATGTCCGGTGAGTCGATCACACCGTGAAGCAGTGTCAGGAAGTCCGGCACGATGTTGTCCACGTGGTCGGTGACGAACATCTGATTACAGTAGAGCTGAATCTTGTTCTTGTCTATGGACATCCTTTCCTTGATCTTCGGGAAATACAGGACACCGGTGAGGTTGAACGGGTAGTCTACGTTGAGGTGAATCCAGAACATAGGCTCTTCGTCCATAGGGTAAAGTTCACGATAGAATTTCAGGTAGTCCTCGTCTTTGAGGTCGGACGGAGTGCGTGTCCATATCGGTTCGATGGAATTGATTACGTTGTCTTCGTCGGTCTCCACGTTCTTGCCGTCCTTCCATTCTGTCTTTTTGCCGAACACTACAGGGACCGGCATAAACTTGCAGTATTTGCTGAGAAGCTGGCTTATCTTCCCCTTTGTCGAGAACTCATCGGAATCCGAGTCGAGTTCAAGTGTGATCACGGTTCCGCGGTCTTCTTTCTTTCCGACGGTCATCGTGTATTCAGGGGAACCGTCGCAGGTCCATTTCACGGCTTTGGCATCGTCCTTCCAACTCAATGTATCGATGGTGACCTTCTTCGCTACCATGAATGCGGAATAGAATCCAAGCCCGAAATGGCCGATGATGCTGGCCATCTGGTCCTTGTATTTCTCGAGGAATTCGCCGGCGCTTGAGAATGCAATCTGATTGATGTACTTGTCAACTTCCTCCTCGGTCATTCCGATACCGTGGTCGATGATTCTGAGGATTTTCTTCTTTTCATCCAGCTCGACTTCAACCTTGAGGTCCCCGAGTTCGCCCTTGAAATCTCCGCTGCCCGCCAGAGCTTTCAGCTTCTGGCTAGCATCCACGGCATTCGCCACGAGTTCTCTGAGGAAAATCTCGTGGTCCGAATAAAGAAACTGCTTGATGACAGGGAAGATATTCTCGGTGGTTACCCCGATCTGTCCTTTCAATGATTTAGTTGCCATATCTTTATTGATTTATTTTCCGACAATAAAGACAGGCAATTACCGTACCTGTGACAAAATGTCACGCCTACTTGTACATAAACCGCTTGATGCTCATCTTCGGTGTCTTCTCGAATGGAGAAAGTACGAGTTCAACCTTGGCGATCTGACTGTATGAAGGAAGAACCCTGTTCGCATTGGCCCTTATGTTCTCCGGGATATCCGAAATGGCTTCATCGTCCAGACCGGCCTTCTTTATGGATTCCTGGTCAAGATATACGAGAGCCACCAGCTTGCTGTTTCTGTCCACTACGACAGACTCGGCCACGTGGTCCTGTGCGTTCAGTACGGCTTCAATCTCTTCGGGATATATGTTCTGCCCGTTTGCTGAGAGAATCATATTTTTGCTGCGTCCCTTTATGAAGATATTGCCTTCCTTGTCCATTATTCCGAGGTCTCCTGTACGCAGGTATCCATCTTCAGTGAAAGCGTTGGCGGAAGCTTCCGGATTCTTGAAATAGCCGCTGCAGATGTTCGTGCCTTTCGCCAGTATCTCACCTGCAATATGCTGAGGGTCCTCCGAGTCGATTTTCACAGTACAGCAAGACACTGCTTTCCCACAGGATCCTAATACGTATTTCCACGGTTGTTCGAATGCCAGGAGAGGAGAGGCCTCGGTCATACCGTAGCCGACGGTGTAAGGCAGTCCGATGCGCCTGAAGCATCTCTCGACAGCCGGGTTTATGGCTGCTCCTCCCATAATGAACAGCCTGACCTTGCCTCCGAAAGCATCTTTGAGTTTGTCCCCGATCTTCCTGTACAGGATGTTTCCGATACCCGGAATTGCCAGGGCGAACTTCATATACCATTTGCTTATGGCCGGCTTTATGCTGGACTTGTATATTTTCTCCATCACCAGAGGAACGGTCACGACCATAAACGGACGGACCTCCTTCATTGCCTTGAGCAGAAGCGTCGGAGAAGGTGTCTTTCCGAAGAAATAGATGCGGCAGCCGAAGCAGAGCGGGAATATGAATTCGAATGTGAGTCCATATATGTGTCCCATTGGAAGCATTGACACGATACTGTCATTGTGGTCAACGTGGACTGAACCGATGGCGAAGTCCACCATCGCGCTGAAGCATTCATTCCTGAGCATCACGCCTTTCGGGGCGCTGGTTGTCCCGGAGGTGTAGTTGATTACTGCTATGTCTTCGAGGTTGTCTGTAGGGAAGATTACGTTTTCCCTTTCATATCCGAGCGGATATTTTGCCTCGAAGGAGGCCGTTATGCTGTCATATGCCTGTTTGACGGATTCGTCTGCATAATAGAGAAGAGAATAGTCATTGTTGTTGATGACGGCCTTCAGCTCCGGCCTGTCCTTTGGATCTATCCTGCTCCATATCTCGGCATCCGTGAACAGCATCACTGCTTCTGAATGGCCGACAAGATTGGCTATGGCTGCCGGGGTGAAATCATTGAGCAGTGGCACAACCACGGCCCCGTAAGTGCTGATGGCCAGGAATGATGATGCCCACCGTGCGCTGTTGCGTGCGCAAAGCGCGATGTGCTGACCCTTCTCTACTCCTATATTTTCGAAGAAAATGTGAAATTTCTCAATCTTGACGGCAAGGTCCTTGAATGTGATTTCCTCACCCCGGTAGTTGCACAGGGCGGGACTTTCCCAATACTTTCTGACAGTGCCTTGAAGTCTTGACAGGTAGTGTTCCATATTGATTTCTGTTTTTCAGCGTAAAAGTATTTCAAGATTGTGCCACGTCAATGGAAAAATTGCGTTTTGTGGCGAAAAATCTGCATATTTGTGGCGAAATGTTCAAATAAGTGGTGAAATGAAAAAGCCGATTGTAGCCCTTATCTACGATTATGACGGGACCCTTTCCCCGGGAAATATGCAGGAGTTCGGATTCATCCAGGCCGTTGGCAGGACAACTGCCGAGTTTTGGGAAAAGAGTAACGAGATTGCAATAGGTCAGGATGCCAGCAACGTCCTTTCCTATATGAAACTTATGTTTGACGAGGCCCGCAAGTCCGGTATTTCCCTGCGCCGTGAGAAGTTCCGCGAGTTCGGCAAGCATATCGAGCTCTATGACGGGGTGAAGGAGTGGTTCTCCCTCATCAATGAATACGGCGAGAAGCACGGAGTCAGGGTCGAACATTATATCAATTCCAGCGGGCTCAAGGAAATCATAGAAGGCAGCCCGATAGCAGGGGAGTTCAAGCACATATTCGCCGGAACGTTCATCTACAATGCCGACGGGGAAGCCGAGTGGCCCGGTGTCGCGGTGGATTATACGGCCAAGACACAGTTCCTTTTCAAGATAAACAAGGGTATTTTCAGCTCTCAGGATACGAAGATGGTCAATTCCTCCACTGCAGATGACAAGAAGCGCATACCGTTCCCGAATATGATATATATGGGTGATGGAGAGACCGACGTGCCTTGTATGAAAATCGTGGGTATGTTCGGAGGACATTCCATTGCCGTCTATAACCCGGCCAACGAGAAGAAAAGCAAGGTCGCGGCGAAACTTCACAGGCAGGGTCGCGTCAACTTTGTCGCTCCTGCCATCTATACAAAGGATTCGAAGGCCTACAGGATTGTTACGGCCATAATAGACAAGATCAAGGCTGACAGTGAACTCAGTGAACTGAGCCGCTGAAACAGTCCGTTTTATCTCTTTATCAACTGAAGGAATTCGTTGCGGGTGCGCTCGTCCTTGAGGAACACGCCGCTGAATGCCGACGTGCTTGTCACGGCATTTGATTTCTCGACTCCGCGGATTTGCATACAGGTATGGTTCGCTTCGATCACGACGGCAACCCCCAATGGGTGCAAAGCTTCCTGAATGCAGTCCCGAATCTGTACTGTGAGCCTCTCCTGTACCTGCAGGCGGCGGGCGAAGGTTTCCACCACGCGCGCTATCTTGCTCAGTCCGGTAATCTTGCCGTTCGGGATGTATGCGACGTGGCATTTCCCGGTGAACGGAAGCATATGGTGCTCGCAGGTCGAGAACAGTTCGATGTCCCTGACAAGTACCATCTGCTGGTATTCCTCATCGAACATCGCAGACTGGATTATGGCGATGCCGTCTTCGTACTGCCCCTTCGTAAGGAACTGCAGTGATTTTGCGACTCTTTCGGGCGTCTTCAGAAGTCCTTCTCTCTGAGGATCTTCGCCTATCAGACGCAGAATCTCCTTGACGTGTCCCGCTATCTCCGCGGTCACATTCTCATCATAGAAATCCTTCCTGGAATATGCCATAATCAACTGTTTATCTATTGTTGGTACAAAAATATGCAAAATAAATTGCACTTTCGATTTTTTCTCTATATTTGCGGCCTAAACACAATTCGCTATGTTTTGGACATTAGAATTAGCCAGCAGCCTGGACGATGCTCCATGGCCGGCAAGTAAGGACGAACTCATCGACTACGCAAACCGTTCCGGCGCCCCTGAAGAGGTGATAGAAAACCTTCAGGAACTCGAGGATGACGGTGAGATCTATGAGGCCATTGAGGACATCTGGCCCGATTATCCAACTAAAGAGGACTTTTTCTTCAACGAAGAGGAGTATTAGTCTGCTAATCTTTACTAAACATCTGAAAATCAGATACTTAACAAAAGGGCACTGGGTAGTCCTGGTGCCTTTTTTGTGCCCATTTTGGCTCTGAAACCATATAAAAAACGGCCCAAACTACCCATTTGACTACCCATTGAAAATCAAAATCCCCCTAAAAAAAGGAGTAGTAAATCTGGTCTTGGCGGAGCCGTACATAATACAAAAACA
>JAZUKB010000057.1:0-20732 GCA_045643085.1 Candidatus Cryptobacteroides sp. | reverse complement strand
TACCACGTTGATAGGCAGGAAGTGTAAGCACAGCAATGTGTTCAGCTGACCTGTACTAATAGCCCGAGATCTTTCCGAGTGACGGAAAGCCTAAATAAAGCCGAAAATCTCTCTCAAGTAAAATACTGCGGTGGTTATAGCAGTGGGGTACCACCTCTTCCCATCCCGAACAGAGAAGTTAAACCCACCAGCGCCGATGGTACTGCTACACCAAGTGGGAGAGTAGGTAGCTGCCGCTTTTCGGAAGTCCCGATGACATTCGTCACCGGGACTTCTTTGTTTTTATCCCGCGTATCGCGGGAAATGTAAAAATCAATTGAAGGATTAGAATTCAGCTTTGACGTTGTAGCTGTTGCGCTCGGCAGAGGATCTTGATATCATTTCGCAGATGAATCCGGCGAGGAACATCATAGCTCCAAGCAGGATGGCTACCAGAGCGAGATAGAAAAGAGGCTGGTCCGTTATTGCGCGATATAGTGATCCATTGGTCTGGTTGATAAGTTTCGCTACAATTATCCATATCGTCATCACGAAACCTACCAGGAACATAAATATTCCCGTGTATCCGAAGAAATGCATCGGCTTCTTGCCGAAAGTGCTGAGGAACCACAGGGAAATGAGATCCAAAAACCCGTTCACGAATCGGTTCATTCCGAACTTGCTCTTTCCGTATTTGCGCTTTTCGTGATGAACAGGCTTCTCTGTTATGTTGCAATAACCGGCATTCTTTGCGAGGTACGGGATGTATCTGTGCATTTCCCCATAGACCTCAATACTTTTCACGACCTCATTGCGGTACGCTTTTAGACCACAATTCATATCGTGCAGCTTTATTCCAGTAATCTTTCTGGCGGTAGCGTTGTACAGCTTGGATGGCAGATTCTTCGTAAGTGCATTGTCCTTGCGGTGCTGCTTCCATCCGGATACCACGTCGTAATCTTCTTCTGTGACCATCCTGTACAATTCAGGAATCTCGTCCGGAGAATCCTGCAGGTCGGCATCCATTGTGATTACAACATTTCCCTGAGCCTTCTCAAATCCGCAGAACAACGCGGCTGATTTGCCATAATTCCTGCGGAATGAAATCCCGTGGATGGCGGGATTCTTCCCCGACAGTTTCTTTACAACATCCCAGGATCCATCATTGCTGCCGTCGTCAACCATTATTATCTCATAGGATAAATTATTGGCTGCCATAACTTTCTCAATCCAGGATGTAAGCTCCGGAAGGGATTCGGCCTCATTGAAAAGAGGTATGATTACAGAAATGTCCATTATTGTTCGTCTGGATTATTTGTGTCAAAAGGGTTCCTGGAAGGTATGTTCCTAGAGAATATGGCCGATAATATCGTGCCGAACAGCCAGCAATATATGAGATTGCCGAAGAACGACAGCATAGGCATTTTCGGCATCATCTCTTCAAGCTGGGAAAAAGTGCTGGAGTCGATGGCCGAATTCTGCATCATCATATCGAATGCTTCCTGGAACGTGTCCGGTTGTATGAACAGTACCCAGGCAAGATAGGCTGCCGAATAGATCAATGCAGACAGGAAAGCGGTGGCCGCGCCGAACTTGAATGTGTCCGAATTGTCAGCCCCTACTTCCGATGCGGCGAAGCGCTTCATAAGGAACTTCATCAGAAGTATGCATCCTATGAATTTGGCCAGCCACAGGCAGGTGTTAAGGAAACTGATAAGCAGTGCGAGCAACTTGCTGTCCGACGTGAGAGTCCCGGAAACCGATGTGATGACAAGGTAAGCTACACATACGGCTCCCAATATGAGACCGGACCTTCCGGCACTGTTCCAAATTGATTTCTTGTCGACCATAACAATTACAAAGATAGAAAAAATTCATATCTTTGTAGGCTTATAAAAATCGAAAAGATATGTTGACAATCGCATTTACTGACGGTTCTATCCGTCCTTGGGATGACGCAGAGGCAAAGAAGATATTCTGGCACTCCTCCGCCCATCTTATGGCAGAAGCGCTGGAAGCTCTGTATCCGGGAGTGAAATTCGGCGTGGGACCTGCAGTCGAAACAGGATTCTATTATGACGTTGACCTTGGGGACAGACAGATAACCGAGGCTGATCTCAAGGGAATCGAAGACAAGATGATGGAACTCGCAAAAGGGAAGGAGACGTTCGAGCGTTCGGAGGTTTCCAAAGTAGATGCGATGAAGTATTTCGTCGACAAGGGAGATCCGTACAAATGCGAATTGATAAATGACCTCGAGGATGGTACGATAACCTTCTACAAGAACGGTAATTTCACCGATCTCTGTCGTGGACCGCATATCAAGCACACTGATGACATCAAGGCGGTGAAGCTCACATCCATTGCCGGTGCATACTGGAAGGGGGATGAACATCGCCAGCAGCTGACCCGTATCTATGGCGTAACCTTCCCGAAGAAGTCGATGCTCGATGAATACCTCGTGCTGCTTGAGGAGGCGAAGAAGAGGGACCACCGCAAGCTCGGAAAGGAGATGGAGCTTTTCACTTTCTCTTCAAGGGTTGGCCTTGGTCTGCCTTTGTGGCTGCCTCGCGGCTCTCAGATGAGATATACCCTGGAGCAGTTTTTGCGCAAGAAACAGGCAGAGCTCGGATACCTTCAGGTCGTAACTCCGCATATAGGAAGCAAGGATCTCTACGTGACGTCAGGTCACTATGCAAAATATGGCAAGGACTCGTTCCAGCCTATCCATACACCTCAGGAAGGCGAAGAGTATATGCTCAAGCCGATGAACTGTCCTCACCACTGTGAGATTTTCCGTTCGTCCCCTCGTTCATACAGGGATCTTCCTTTGCGTTTCGCCGAGTTCGGTACAGTATATCGTTACGAGCAGAGCGGAGAGCTCCACGGACTTACGAGAGTGCGCGGTTTCACACAGGACGATGCGCATCTCTTCTGTCGCCCGGATCAGCTCCAGGAAGAATTCGAGAAGGTCATCGACCTTATCCTGTATGTTTTCAAGACGCTCAAGATGACCGAGTATATGGCTCAGGTATCGTTGCGTGACCCTAACAACAAGGAGAAATATATCGGTACGGACGAGAACTGGAAGAAGGCCGAGCAGGGAATCATCGATGCTGCGGCGAAGAAGGGACTCAAGACTGTCGTAGAGACCGGAGAGGCTGCATTCTATGGACCAAAGCTTGACTTTATGGTCAAGGATGCCCTCGGACGCCAGTGGCAGCTCGGTACCATACAGGTGGATTACAACCTTCCTGAAAGGTTCCAGTTGGAATATATTGATGCGGACGGCAGCAAGCAGCGTCCGGTAATGATACATAGGGCACCGTTCGGATCTATAGAGAGGTTCACTGCGGTAGTCCTTGAGCATACAGCAGGACACCTTCCTGTATGGCTCTCTCCTGACCAGGTTAAAGTATTGCCAGTCAGTGAGAAATATGCAGATTATGCTGAAAAAGTTTGCAGTTTGCTCAAAAATTCCGATATTCGCGCTTCCGTGGATGCCCGTAACGAGACGCTCGGCAAGAGAATCCGCGAGATATCCCTTCTCAGAGTACCTGTACTCGTGATAGTGGGAGAGAAAGAGCAAGCTGACGGCACTGTCTCTGTTCGCAGGGAGGGCGTCGATCAGGGCAGTATGACGTTGGATAAATTTGTTGAATATATTAACTCAGCGATAGCTGAAGAATTATCTTAATGCCAGCACCTTACAGACCAAAGCCGACCTTCAGGCCAGGTGGCCGCAGACCGGACCCGCGACAGCAGAAACACGACGAGTTCGAGGTCAACATAAACGAGCAGATAACGGCAGCTCAGGTCCGCCTTGTCGGAGACAACATCCCGGAGCAGGGAGTGTATCCGATTTCCAAGGCCCTGCAGCTTGCGGATGAGCTCGAACTTGACCTGGTGGAGATCAGCGCCAAGGCCGATCCTCCTGTGTGCAAGATACTTGACTACCAGAAGTACCTGTATCAGCAGCGCAAGAAGGCCAAGGAGATGAAGTCCAATTCGACCAAGGTTGTGATTAAGGAGATCCGTTTCGGTCCGAACACCGATGAGCACGACTTCCAGTTCAAGCTGAAGCATGCACGGGAGTTCCTCACCGAAGGATCCAAGGTGAAGGCGACAATATTCTTCAGGGGACGTTCAATAATGTTCGCAGAGCAGGGTGAGAAGCAGTTGCTGCGTTTCGCGGTTGAGCTGGAAGAATACGGAAAGGCGGAGAATATGCCTGTTCTGGAAGGAAAGAGAATGTCCATAATGATTGCTCCGAACAAGAAGAAATAGGTATAGACCTATATATTTTATTATTAATTAAAACAACCAAACAATGGCAAAGCTTAAGACCAACTCCGGTGCCAAAAAGCGTTTCGCGCTTACCGGATCGGGAAAAATCAAGAGGAAGCACGCTTACCACAGCCACATCCTCACCAAGAAGACCAAAAAACAGAAACGTAACCTCGACCATTTTGCAATCCTCGAGAAGGCAAATCGCGTACAGGTAAATGAATTGTTGGTTCTCTAAAAAAGTACAATTATGCCAAGATCAGTAAACTCAGTTGCTTCAAGAGCACGCCGCAAGAAGATTCTCAAGAGAACCCGCGGTAATTTCCTTTCAAGGAAGAACGTTTGGACGGTTGCAAAGAATACCTATGAGAAAGGTTTGACCTATGCATACCGTGACCGTAGAACCAAGAAGCGCAATTTCCGCGCACTCTGGATCCAGCGAATCAATGCAGCCGCACGTCAGTACGGAATGTCATATTCGCAGTTTATGGGTAAACTTGGAAAGCAGAACATCGGTCTCAACCGTAAGGTTCTTGCAGACCTTGCCATGAACAATCCAAAGGCATTCGAGGCTATCATCAAATCTGTAAAATAGTGTAAGGTGAGCCGGAAGAAGCGTTTTCGCACTAATAGCAAGTTCCTTAACTGGATATTGGACTGGTTGGATGCCATCCTTTTTGCTGTCGTAGTCGTAACGCTCATAAACACTTTTCTCTTCCAGGCTTTCAAGATACCTTCATCCTCAATGGAGAGCAGTCTCTATACGGGAGACCATCTCTTCGTGAGCAAATTGACATACGGACCGAGGATGCCGCAGACTCCTCTCACGATTCCTTTCACGCACAATACTTTCCGTGGCAAAGAATCATATTCCACCTCCTGGCAGACCAAAGGCAAGCGCCTTCCGGGAATCAGGGAGGTTCGCAGAGGGGACTATGTGGTGTTCAATTTCCCTAACGGAGACACGGTGCTCAGAAGCGCTCCGGCCCAGGACTACCACTCATTGGTGAGAGTATACGGGCGTGAAGCCGTTGACAAGATGGGGCCTATAGTTGTCCGTCCTATGGACAAGAAGGACCATTACGTAAAGCGTTGTGTGGCTGTTGCGGGAGATACACTCCAGGTGATTGACGGATTTGTCTGGATCAACGGCGAGCGTCAGGAAGTTTATCCTGGCATACAGCTTTCCTATGAAGTTACAACCACTTCCGGGAGCTATACTGCGCTGCTGAACGCCGACAAACTGGAAGCAATCAGGACACACAAGAACGTTGTGGATGTCCGACCGATATTGGAGACATCCCCTTGGGACTATCGGGAGATCTTTCCGTTTACGGAAGACAGCGGATGGACCAGGGACTATTTCGGACCGCTATGGATACCGCAGAAAGGCGTGACGGTGACTCTGACAGCAGAGAACCTGCCGCTTTACGAGAGGGTGATAAGGGATTACGAACACGCTGATGTGGAAGCCGCTTTGAAGGCGGGAGAGTACACATTCAAGCAGAATTACTACTTTATGATGGGAGACAACAGGCACAATTCCCTTGATTCAAGATATTGGGGATTCGTTCCGGAGGATCACATAGTCGGGAGACCGGTGGTCATTTGGCTCTCAACTGACAGCGGGGAGAGATTCCCGAAGAGTATCAGGTGGAGCAGATTCCTTAAATTTGTATAGATTTCTATTTGGAAATCAGAAAATTATAAGCGATATTTGCACCCCATTGTGAGAAATAAATAAAACGAAACGATATGGCAAAAGTTTGTCAAATAACCGGAAGAAAGAGAATGAAAGGCAACAACGTTGCCCATTCCAAGCTGCGCACCAAGCGCGACTTCTCTCTCAACCTCAAGAACAAGAGATTCTGGAGCGAGGAAGAGCAGAGGTACATCACCCTTAAGGTTTCTTGCAAGGGTATGAGAACAATCGAGAAGAATGGCCTTGAGGCAACTCTTCGCGAGGCTCGCAAGAAAGGTTTGGTTAATCTTGTTTAAATCGTAACATTATGGCAAAGAAAGCAAAAGGAAATAGGGTGCAAGTCATCCTCGAGTGCACAGAGCAGAAAGAAAGCGGTGTACCCGGAATGTCCCGTTACATTACGGTGAAGAACAAGAAGAACACACCGGAGAGAATGGAGCTCAAGAAATATAATCCATTCCTTCACAAAGTGACCGTTCACAGGGAAATTAAGTAAGGAGGATAGAATATGGCAAAGAAAGCCGTCGCAACATTCGCAGCCAAGTCCGGCGCGAAAGGTATGGTGAAGTGCATCCGTATGGAGAAGTCTCCTAAGACCGGCGCTTATGTGTTCACAGAGCAGCTCGTTGAAGAGGAGAAGGTAAAGGATTATTTCGCAAAGAAGTAATTGTCATTACATAAAAAAGAGGGGCGTCGCAATTGCAGCGCCCCTCTTTTTTGCCTATATTTGTAATCCTGATGGAAGGAATAGAAAAGACAAAGCGGAGTTTCTTTGAGAAGCTTTCCCGTGCGGTAGCGGGGCATTCCAGGGTTGATGATGATACCTTGGACGCTATTGAAGATGCTCTGATAGCGACCGATATGGGGGTCGATACGACCCTTAAGATAATCGACAGCCTCGAAGAGAGAGTGGAGAGGGACCGGTTTTTGGACTTTGACGAGCTCGTGAGCATATTGAGGGATGAGATCGGCCGTCTCGTAGTATGTGACGAAGCCGGGAATGAATCCGGCCTGTGTCCGTGTACCAAGGACGGCTCGCCGTATGTAATAATGGTGGTGGGTGTGAATGGAGTTGGAAAGACCACCACAATCGGGAAACTGGCTTCCAAGTTCAAGGCACAGGGCAAGAAGGTCGTCATCGGAGCTGCAGATACATTCAGGGCTGCTGCCGTCGACCAGTTGGTGATATGGGCCGAGAGGGCCGGTGTTGATATAGTGAAGCAGGAAATGGGCTCCGATCCGGCCTCCGTGGCGTATGATACGGTCTGCTCCGCCCTCGCAAAAAGAGCGGACGTGGTGCTGATAGATACTGCGGGCCGCCTCCACAACAGGATTGACCTGATGAACGAGCTTACCAAGATCCGTAACGTGATGGGCAAGGTGATTCCTCAGGCGCCTCACGACGTAATGCTTGTCCTTGATGCATCGACGGGGCAGAATGCTTTCCAGCAGGCGAAAGAATTCTCCCGTGCCACTTCGATAAGCTCCCTCGCAGTGACCAAGCTGGACGGGACCGCCAAGGGTGGGGTGGTAATCGGCATCGTGGACCAGTTCCAGATACCTGTACGGTATCTCGGTGTAGGAGAAGGCATTGATGATTTGAAAGATTTCAATAAAAAAGAGTTTGTGGACTCCCTGTTCAGTCCGGAAGATTTAAAATAGCAAGACACAGATATGAAATTAAGTTACAATTGGCTGAAAGAGTACATCGAGTGCGATCTCACGCCACAGCAGATAGCTGATGCCATAACATCCATCGGAATCGAGGTTGACAGCGTAGAGGAGCAGGAAGAGATTCCAGGAGGCCTTGCCGGCGTAGTCGTTGCAAAGGTGGTGGAATGTGAACCGCATCCGGACAGTGATCACCTTCACATTACGAAGGTTGATGCCGGAACCGGAGAGTTGCTTACCGTAGTATGCGGCGCTCCAAATGTAGCGGCCGGACAGAAGGTGCTCTTTGCACAGATAGGAACAGTGCTCCCGGGGGATTTCAAGATCAAGAAGTCAAAGATACGCGGCGTCGAGTCAGCGGGTATGATATGCGCTGAAGATGAGCTTGGCATAGGAACAAGCCACGACGGGATTATGGTACTTCCGGAAAATTCCGTCATCGGCACCCCTGCCAAGGAATATCTGCATCTGGGCACTGAGGCCGTCATCGAATATGAGATAACGGCGAACCGCGTGGATGCGGCATCCCATTGGGGCGTTGCACGTGACCTGTATGCATATCTCAAGCTCAACGGGATTCCTTGCAAACTCAACCGCCCTTGTGTGGACGGATTCAAGGAAGGTGAGGGCGAAGGTCTCAGGATTGACGTCCAGGCCCCTGACGGAGCCCCGAGGTACACGGGAATCACGATTGAAGGAGTGAAGGTGGGACCGTCTCCGGAGTGGCTGCAGAAGAAGTTGACAAGTATCGGTTTGAGACCGATAAACAACATAGTGGACATATCCAATTTCGTCCTTTTCGAGCTGGGCCAGCCGCTTCATACTTTCGATGCGGATAAGGTTAAGGGAGGTACTCTTATCGTGCGCCGTGCACTTGAAGGCGAGCCGATACGTACGCTTGACGGCGTGGACCGCAAGCTCTGTTCCAAGGATATGGTCATTGCCAACGTGGAAGGTCCGATGTGTATCGCCGGAGTATTCGGAGGTGAGGAGTCCGGCGTTACGGACAGCACTACTTCAGTATTCGTGGAGAGTGCATATTTCGATCCGGGCAGCATACGCAGGACTTCCAAGAGCCAGACGCTCCAGACCGATGCATCGTTCAGATATGAGAGAGGTGCCGATCCGGAGGTGGCTCTGTTCGCCCTCAAGAGGGCAGCGCTGCTTATTCAGGAGTGCGCTGGGGGCAGGATCATAGGCGGAATACGCGAATCCTACCCTGAGAAGATAGAGCGCAAGAGAATCGAGCTGGATTACGCCCGCATCGAGTCTTTCGTCGGATACGGGATGGGCTGGGACAAGATTGAGTCTATCCTCGGATATCTTGGGTATGAATTCATAGAGAAGCACGAAGGTGGCGCCACTGTGGCTGCTCCTTCATATATGATAGACGTATATCGTGAATGTGACGTGGTTGAAGAGATCCTTCGCATATATGGATATGACAACATCCCTCTTCCTCATCATATGAAGATGTCCGTATGCGCTTCCCCTTCACCTCAGCCTGAGGCCATCAGGAACAACATCTCCAATTTCCTGGCTGCAAACGGCTTTGTGGAGACAATGAACAATTCTCTCACAAAGGGAGATTATTACAAGGACCTCAAGACGTTCCCTGAGCAGAATTGCGTCCGTATTGTCAATCCGTTGAGCTCCGATCTCAACGTGATGCGTCAGACGTTGCTTCTCAGCGGGCTCGAGGTTGTCGCTTACAACATCAACAGGCAGGCGTCTTCCCTCAAGACATTTGAATACGGATCCGTTTACCGCAAGCTTCAGGAAGGGGATGGCACCACTCTGGCCAGCTATGAGGAACACCAGTGCTTCACGCTGATGATGACCGGAACTCCGGAGAAATCCTGGAAGACGGCTCCTGCGAAAAGCGATTATTTCCAGATAAAAGGATACCTCGAACTTCTGCTCCGCAGGTACGGTATCGACATCTACCAGATGTGGACGGAGCCTGCGCCTGCAGATATATTCTACGAGGGAATGACATACAAGCTTCCGGGACAGGGCAAGCGACTTGCCGTGCTCGGGCAGGTGAATCCGGCGCTGTGCCGCAAGTTCGGCATCAAGCAGCAGGTCTATGCTGCCGAGATCGACTGGCCGACTCTGTTCGAGCTGGTCAAGAGGGACAAAGTCGCATTCAAGGAGATGCCGAGGTTCCCTGAGGTACACCGCGACCTGGCACTTCTGCTGGACGAGAATATAAGTTATGCTGACCTTCGCGCCGCATCCTTCAAGTCGGCCAAGAAGCTTGTCAAGAACGTTTCCCTGTTCGACGTATATCGCGGGGACAAGATTCCTTCAGGCAAGAAGCAGTACGCCTTGAGTTTCGTGATTCAGGACGAAGAGAAGACTCTTACCGACCAGGATACGGAGAGGGTAATGGACAGGCTGCTCACGATGTTCCGTACGGATTTCAATGCTGAGTTGAGATAATGGGAAGAAGAGCATCCGCAGTTTGCGCCCTGATTGTCGCGGCCGCCGCACTTGCAGCCTGCCGCAATGACGCAAAGGTTATTCCGGCCGGGACAATGTCGGAAATCTATGCAGATATGCTTCTGGCGGACCAGTGGATACTGGATCACGCGAAGGAGCGAAGGGTCGCGGATACGACACTTTTTTATGAGCCTATTTTCCGCAAGTACGGATATACTACGGCAGATTACCAGAAAAGCCTGCACCGTTACCTGGGCAGACCGGAGAAATTTGACAAGATAGTAACCCGGGCAAACGAGAAACTCGAGGAACGGAAGAAATGCTTAGAGAACCAACAGTCTTTGGACCAATCAAAACCAGAAGATTAGGTTATTCCCTCGGAATCAACCTGCTTCCGACGCAGGGCAAGTTGTGCAATTTCGATTGCATATACTGCGAGTGCGGTTGGAACGCGGACGGGAGAGGGGACAAGGTCATCCCTAACGCGGCGCAGGTGCGTGCCGCCCTGGAGGACAAGCTCTCCCAGTGTCTGCTGGACGGAGTTGAGATGGATTCCATTACTTTTGCGGGCGACGGAGAACCGACGCTGAATCCTGATTTCCCTCAGATAGTGGAAGACACAATCAGGCTGCGTGACATATTCTACCCGAAGGCCAAGGTGTCCGTACTCACAAACGCAACAAGGCTTGACGACGAAAAAGTATTCAACGCATTGAGGCTCGTGGACAATCCGATCCTGAAGTTGGACGCACCGACCGGTGAGCTGGCGCGTAAGGTGAACAACCCGACATTCGATTATGACGTCAACCGCGTTGTGGAGAATATGGAAAGATTCGGGGGCGATTTCATTCTTCAGACGATGTTCCTCAAAGGGGCCGGATACGACTCCGCATCTCCGGAAGTGATGGAAGGATGGATGTCAATCGTACGAAGGCTCAAGCCAAGGTTGGTGATGGCATATTCACTGGACCGTCCCGCTCCGCAGGAAGGACTGGTTAAATTTACAGAAACAGAAATCAGGAATCTGGTCCAGCCGCTGCTGGATGAAGGTTTCAACATACAAATCAGGGCATAGATATGGATTATTTTGAGAAATACGGTTACGTTCCCGCAGAGGAAACGATTTCCAGACGACTGCAGGCGATTGCTTACAGCCTTGACGGAGTGGCTACTCCCGAGGCGCTCAAGAAGTGCTTTTCGATGATGGATCTTACCACGCTCCACACAAATGATACAGAGGCTTCAGTGACCAAACTCGTGGACAAGGTCAACAGCCTGCCGTCGAAGTATCCTGAATATCCTCTTCCGGCTTCCATCTGCGTATATCCGAATTTCGCCCACGTTGTCAGAGAACGCAGGGCGGATGAGGAAGTGCACGTCACAGTGGTTTCAAGCTGTTTCCCGTCAGCCCAAAGTTTCCTTGAAGTCAAAGTTAGGGAGTGCGAACTTGCCGTCCTGGACGGGGCCGATGAGGTTGATATAGTCCTTGCGCTCAATTCTTTCCTCGCCGGAGACTACGACAGGGCGTCTGAAGAGATCAGGGCAATGAAGGCTGCAATTGATTCAAAGGCGGCTGAAACAGGCCGTAAAGTGATACTGAAGGTCATCCTTGAGACAGGACTCCTCGTGAGCCCGGAGAACATCGCCAAGGCCTCTTTCCTGGCTATGGAAGCCGGAGCTGACTTCATCAAGACATCCACCGGGAAGGTTGACGTCAACGCGACGCCTATGGCAGCATTCGTGATGTGCGAGTGTATCAAGCGTTATTATGAAGTGACCGGGAGGAAGGTCGGATTCAAGGCTGCCGGGGGAATATCCACGGCCAGGGACGCCGCTTCATATTATTTCATAGTTTCCACCGTGCTCGGCGAGGAATGGCTTGACAAATCCCTCTTCCGTCTTGGAGTCAGCCGCCTCGGGAACAGCCTGATGAGCGCGATAGAGCAGGAGACCGTGAATTACTTCTGATCAGAATGTTGCAATCCGGACCTGTCCGGACAGAAATTAACGCCCTTCGGGATATCCTGAAGGGCGTTTTTCGTAGATAAGGGATTACATTTGACGACAAACCGATATAAATGGTTCACTTTGCAACGGAATGAAAAGTTGAACTATGAAAAACATTTTGAGCATCCTGGCTTTCTCTCTCTCGCTCCTGTCCTGCACTGAGGGGATACTGCCGAACAGTCCCATTACCGGTAATGAAACAACCGGCGGACTGTCCCACGAAATGATTGTACTCGGGGACAAACTTGAGGACCCGTATTCCGTGGAGAATATGACAAGAGCTTATGAGAGCCTCTATCCGACGAAAGCCGGCAGGAATCCTTTACCCACGACTGACCTGTATGTCCGCTTCCTCCCGTGTGATGATGCACAGATGAAAGAGTTGGAGTCACTCGGTCTCACGCTCCTTGACCATCCCGTAGATTTCGAGATTGTAAAGGAAGGCGACTATTATCACGACCCCGAAGTGGAAGAGGGCGCCATCACCTGGCAGTACGCAGTCGTGGACAAGGATTTCGAGTTCCCGGAAGGAATAAGGTGCGAGATTCTCGACAACTGCCATATTCCTGCAGATGGAGCCGGTACGAAAGCCGGAGATGTCGACTGGAAGGCTGTCGAAGAGCGGTCATTTCAGCTTACCGGTAATGCCGCTATGCTCAGGAGTTCGGTCCAGATCGGGTCCGGAGTGCCGAAAGGTAGGATCACAATCCTGGATGAGCGGTATGGGAACGTGCCTGTAGGGGTGGCCGGAGTGCGTGTGTCCTGCAATGTCTTTGTCAAATTCGACAAATGCTACACGGATGAGGAGGGAAATTATGAGATGACCAGGACCTTCACTTCGGAGCCCCGTTACAGGCTTGTATTCAAGAACGAGAAGGGGTTCGGTATCGGACTCAACCTTATTCTCGTGCAAGCCTCCGTGTCCACGATGGGGAAGGGAAGTCCGAACGGCGTGGACCTTGATGTCACGAAAGATTCGGACCGCAGCCTCTTCACCCGTTGTGTGGTGAACAACGCCGGGTATGACTATTACTCGTATTGCCATTCTTCATCCGTGACGGCGCCTCCGTCAAACCTCAGGGTATGGATACTCAAGGAAATGGGTCTCAGCGCCACCGTGATGCTTCAGCAGGGTGCGGCGATAGACGGGACCCTGATAGGAGATTTCCTCGGTGAATATTCGTTTCTTGTGAAGATGCTTCTCCCGGATGTTCTGCTGGGCTTGAGGGGATGTAATGATTATTCGTCAGTATATGCCGAAGCGATGCGCGGATTCGCCCACGCCAGCCACTATGTTCAGGCCGGGAACGGCTACTGGAACAGGCTTGCGGTATATGTTCTCAAGTCCTTCCTGACGTCCGGATTTGTCTATTATGGGGCCGGTACGGAGCCGGATCACGGATACTGTGAGGTCGGACAGATGTGGGCTTATTATATGCAGACGAAGATGTTCCGGTTGCGGTATCCGGACAGCGGGGAATTCTTCGGCACGAGTTATTGGTTCAAGCCTCAGATATTCAACTATCTTGACGAACGGGGTATCGGTATGCAGAAGATTCTGAATGCATTGACGCCCGATATAACCGATGTGGACATTCTGCAGGAGAAGCTGATCTATATGTATCCGGAGAGCAAAAGTATCATCACCCAGGCCTTTGTCAGATATTAGTGCGTATGAGAAGAATAATCACTGTTACCCTGGGGATACTGCTGTCTCTGTCAATGAACGGACAGAATGTGTCCGTGTCTACGAACCTTGCCGATTATGCGATGCTTGGGACTCTGAATGTCGGGGCTTCCGTCGGGGTAGATCGGCATTGGACGGTGGATGCCTCGCTAAAATACAACCCGTTCACCTTCCGGTCGGATTTCGGTACCGGGCAGTATCAGCAGCGGCTTCTTAGCGCAGGTGCGAAATGGTGGCCCTGGCACATATTCTCCGGTTGGTGGGCCTGTGCCAAGGCGCAGTACCAGGAATTCAGCAACGGAGGCTTCTCTTCGGCCGAAATCTCGGAAGGGGACAGGTATGGGGGAAACCTTTCGGCCGGATATACATATATGCTGGGTGAGCACCTGAACCTGGATTTCGGACTCGGGCTGTGGGGCGGATATGAGAAGTATGTCACGTATGCGTGCCCGAGTTGCGGGAGTGTGGTGGATGAAGGAGCCAAATATTTCATCCTTCCGAGCGACATCATCCTTTCATTGTCTTATATTTTCTAAAAATTCCTTATATTTGCAGACCGATAATGCGCGGGTGGCGAAATGGTAGACGCGCTAGTTTCAGGAGCTAGTGGGGTAAAACCTGTGTGAGTTCGAGTCTCATCTCGCGCACGATAATAGCCTCGACAAGTCGTGGATGCGACAGGTTGAGGCTATTGAAGTATCAAAGTATATATGCAAGACATAAGGAACATAGCCATCATCGCTCACGTTGACCACGGAAAGACGACTTTGGTCGACAGGATGATTTATCAGGCGAATCTGGTACGTCAGCCGGAGAACCTCGGACAGTTGATATTGGACAACAATGACCTTGAGCGCGAGCGAGGCATCACAATCCTTGCCAAGAACGTGTCCGTTATCTACAAGGGTGTCAAGATCAATATTATCGATACTCCGGGGCACAGCGATTTCGGTGGTGAGGTCGAGAGGGTCCTGAATATGGCTGATGGCGTACTGTTGCTCGTGGATGCATTCGAAGGATGTATGCCGCAGACGCGTTTCGTGCTTCAGAAGGCCATCCAGATGGGCAAGAAGCCGATTGTGGTGATCAACAAGGTGGACAAGCCGAACTGCAGACCCGATGAGGTACAGGAAGAGGTATTCGACCTTATGTTCAATCTGAACGCAACCGAGGAGCAGCTTGACTTCAAGACAGTGTACGGCTCCGCCAAGCAGGGATGGATGTCCCTGGACTGGAAAACCCCTACTGACAGCATAGCGCCTCTCCTCGATACCATACTTGAGGTGATTCCTGCGCCTGAGCAGGTTGAGGGAACGCCGCAGATGCTGATATCCTCTCTCGAGTATTCTCCGTATGTGGGGCGTATCGCAGTCGGCAGGATTACCAGAGGATCCCTCCGTACAGGTGCCAATATCAGCCTCTGCAAGAGATACGACATCATACAGAAGCAGAAGATCAAGCAATTGATGGTCTTCGAAGGACTTGGGAAGTCAAACGTGGATGAAGTGGGCTGTGGCGATATTTGCGCCGTAGTCGGTATTGACGGATTCGAAATCGGAGATACGATAGCGGACTATGACAATCCTGAGGCTCTTCCGCCGATAGCGATTGACGAGCCTACTATGAGTATGCTCTTCACAATCAACAACTCCCCGTTCTTCGGAAAGGACGGAAAGTTCGTGACTTCACGACATCTCAAGGAGCGTCTTGAGAAGGAGTTGGAGAAGAACCTTGCCCTGAGGGTAAAGCCGGGCTTGTCAGCCGATTCATTCGTCGTTTATGGCCGTGGTGTCCTGCATCTCTCAGTGCTAATCGAGACTATGAGGCGTGAAGGATTCGAGCTCCAGGTCGGTCAGCCGAAAGTGCTTGACAAGACAATCAACGGCCAGAGGTGCGAACCTATCGAGGAACTGTCAATTGAGGTGCCGGAGGAGTTCGTAGGGGCTGCAATCGAGATAAGCACGCGCCGCAAGGGAGCTCTGATCCATATGGAGCCGCGCGGAGACAGGACACTGCTCGAGTTCGAGATACCTACAAGAGGCCTTATGGGACTCAGGAGCAATCTTCTCACAGCATCCCAGGGAGAAGCCATCGTAGCCCACAGATTCAAGGAATACCAGCCGTTCAAGGGAGAGATAGAGCATCGCAACAGCGGATCCCTGGTTTCCCTTGAGACAGGTCAGTCGATAGCCTATTCGATGAACAAACTGCTCGATCGCGGGCGTTTCTTCGTCGATCCTGGTGAGGACATATATCTCGGTCAGGTAGTGGGTGAGCATACGCGTGAGAGGGACCTCAATATCAACATCTGCAAGACCAAGAAGCTTACCAACGTACGTGCGGCCGGTTCCGACGAGAAGATAGTACTGCCGCCGGCAGTAAAGTTCTCTCTCGAGGAGGCGCTTGAGTATATACAGGAGGATGAACTGGTGGAAGTTACTCCTCATTTTATGAGAATACGCAAAATTTTGCTCGATCCGCTTGCTCGTAAAAGAAATAGCGACAACGAGGATTGATAATACCGAAAAAATTGTTACCTTTGCAACCCTTCTGTATACCAGTCAATGGTTTGAAGGCCGGCAGAAGCCAGTATGAATGGCACGCTGACGGAGAGTTCTTTGGTACATTCGAGAATTCCGAAATCAAGGACGCCGACCTGGATATAAGCGTCAGCGTCAACAATGAGGACTTCTCCATCGAGGTGAGCTGCAGGATCACGGGAACTGTAACGGTGACCTGTGACAGATGTCTGGACGACGTCACCCTCAGTGTCGGGACAGAGTTTGAGGACGATGAGTTTGAGGGCGTGGATGTCATTGACCTGCGTCAGGACATATATGATTACGTGTGCATCTCACTGCCGATGGTACGCACACACCCGGAAGGGGAGTGTAACCCGGAGACAACGAAATATTTGAGCAAATAAATATTTAAAAATAAGTTAATATGGCACATCCGAAACACAAACTTTCAAAGCAGCGCAGAGACAAGCGTCGTACACACGACTTCGCTCCTGTCCCAACACTTGCTACCTGCCCTAACTGCGGAGCTACTGTGATGTATCACAGAGTATGCCCTGAGTGCGGTTATTACAGAGGACGTCAGATTATCGTAAAGAACGCCGAATAAGCGGTGTCCCTTACGGATTCCATCCGGTTCCGTAGTTCAACGGATAGAATGGAGGTTTCCTAAACCTTAGATAGCAGTTCGATTCTGCTCGGGACTACGAAAGCGGAAAATTCTTCGGAGTTTTCCGTTTTTGCTTTGTTTATACATAATTAGGCTATATTTTTCAACATTATGGAAACAGAAATAGATGTATCCGCTTTCGAACTTGTGAAAGTGGCAATAGAGGACAGGATTTGCTTCGTCACGATGGCTGATCCCGAGCATATGAACTGCCTTAGCGGAAAGCTGTGCTACGAGATGGTTCAGTCGCTTGAATATGCCTACTCGAAAGAGTGCGTAGGAATCGTGATCAAGGCTCTGACCCGTAGGGGAGTGTGGAGCGCGGGTCATAATATCAAGGAACTTCCGCTCGACGGAAGGGATCCGCTTGCATTCAACGTAGCGATGGAAAGACTTTTACGCCACGTACAGGGTGTTCCGATTCCTGTGATTGCCTGTGTTGACGGAACCGTATGGGGAGGCGCCTGCGACCTTTGCGTATCATGTGATATGATAGTAGCATCGGATGTCTCAACCTTCGCCATAACGCCTGCAAAGATCGGTATTCCTTACAATGCATCCGGTATCAACCATTTCATCCGGCAGCTAAGCCTTAACAAGGCGCGCGAGATGTTCTTCACGGCATCTCCTATCACGGCACAGGACGCCAACAATGTGGGCTTCGTGAACAGAGTGGCTCCTTCGGATCAGCTGGACGCTATGCTGGAGGAGAAGTTCCTCGCCCCTCTGCGCAGGAATTCAATAATGGCAATAAGCGCCATAAAGCGACAGTTCCGCGTCATTACCCAGGCTTCTCCTGTCATCCCGGCCGAGTCGTTCGAGAAAATCAACGCCTACAGGGAGTGCGTCTATCGTGGACCTGACTATGTAGAGGGCGTGAACTCATTCATCGAAAAGAGAGCCCCGGAGTATACCGGAAAGGCGAGCGATCTTGACAAACGCGAATATTGATTCCCTTTGTGGAGCACCTATAAAAGATAAAGCCTCGGAATTTCCGAGGCTTTATCTTTTATGTGTTATTGCTCTGATTACTTCGTAACGCAGACAGCAACACGGTTCTGTGAAGGAGTGTCAGAAACTTTCTGAGTGTCACCTACATAGTTTACAGAGATGCGATCAGCTGCGATGCCGGCCTTCTCGATAGCCTTTGCAACGTTCTCAGCACGCTTCTGAGAGAGCTTCATATTGAGCTCTGGGTAACCTGTGTTCTTATCAGCATAACCTGTAACACTTACAACAGCCTCTGGATACTGGTTGAGGATGTCGATGATGTTCTGTACCTTCTGAGTCTCTGAAGGACGGATGTTGGTCTTGCCGATAACGAAGAGAACGTTCTCCTCGATGTGGCGGGCTGCTGCACGCTCAGCTGCTGCCTTCTCAGCTGCTGCTTTCTCTGCTGCTGCTTTCTCAGCTGCTGCCTTTGCTGCTGCTGCCTCAGCTGCTGCCTTCTCAGCTGCTGCCTTCTCAGCTGCTGCGCGCTCTGCTGCGAGACGATCTGCCTCTGCCTTAGCTGCTGCTGCGAGAGCTGCTGCCTCAGCTGCTGCGATCTTGTTAGCCTGACCGAATGTGAACTTGAGTCCTACGAGAGCACCGAGGTTCCAGTCGAGGTCGAGACCCTTCACGTCATAATTCCTCTTTGAGTTGAACTTGTCTGAATACATATTGTCAACCACCTCGATAGCGATCTTGACTGCATTGCTGAGACGGATGTCAACACCTGCACCGAAGCGGCCGGTGAATGAAGGAACTGAACCATCCCACAGATACTCTGTATTGTAAGCAGCCTGCTTGAAGATGTTGTTAGCTTCATTGTTGTTGAAACGGATGTTTCCGCCGATACCTGCGAAGATATATGGGCTGAAGAGACGTGTAGACTTGTAGTTGAACATATTGCAGATGTCAAATACACCGTCAACGTCAAGCTGTGCGTAGTCGAACTTATAAGGATTTACAGTATTGGTGATGATGGCACCCTTTGACTGGAATCCGTTAACCTCTCCACGGAGAGTGAACCAAGGGTTGAACTGATAACCTGCATTGATTCCGAAAATAGGTGAAAGAAGCTGGTTAACTTGAGCTTCACCTGCTGAGTAGATTACACCACCCTTGATGCCGAACTGCCAGCCTGGGTAGAATGTCTCCTGTGCATTTGCACTAGCTGCAAGCACGAGGATAGATGAAATGATTAATAAAGCTTTTTTCATAATTATGAATTTGTTTTAATTAAATAAACTTGTTGTGTCTTTACGATATCCAACTAATATCGTGCAATATTACGCAATAATTATCACTTATCCAAACTAATTATAAAATAAGCCTAAAAGCTTCATTATTTTTTATTACACATATTATTATATAAAAACAAGGGGCTCCCGCAGGAGTCCCTTGTTCTATAGAGTTTGTTTGAAATTACTTCGTGAAGGTAACCTTTACTGTGCCCTTTCTGTCAGCAGCAGCTGTACCGAACTGATCGAGGTCGTGCTTAACAACGAATGGAATCTCGACAGTGATTGGGTTGACAATGTCTGCGCTCTCAGCAGAGAGAGTGAGGATAGATCCAGCGATTGTAAGTGTACTAGGAGCGAATGTGCCACCAGTGATGGTCCACTCGTCTGGATCCTGCTCGAACTCAATTGCCTGGCCATAGAAGTATGTACCTTTCCAAACAGCACCACCGTTAGCCCAGATTGTAGAGTCAACATAGTCAGTCATTGCGAAGAGACCGCCAAGGTCAATCACGTCAGCCCTACCGTTGTTGTGCTTGATTGTAGAATCAATGTGTGAAACGGACTTGATAGGCTCGTCGATCCAGAACTTGATGTTGATAGCATCAACTGTATCAGCTGCATCACCTGCGAGAACGAGGTAAGAAGCGACGTTAACAGCTGTTGAGTCATATGCTGTCCAGTCGAATGTAACGTCATCATTGAAGTTAACCTTGTTTGCAGAAAGAGTAGCGATTCCGTCAACTCCATTGAATGGAGCCTTGCTGGCTGTTGTGTCGATCTGCTCGAAGCCTGCGCTTACGTTCTGAGGGCCGCTCACTGTTGTATCAACCTCGAACAGCTGATAGAACTTAAGCTGGTTGAGAGCCTCGCGGTAGTTGATCTTATCAGAGATTGTACGTCCGCGGCTTCTGCTATAGTAGTCAAACTCAGGAGCACCAACCTTAACTGAATAGTTGCCATCCTTGCCTTCAACGAATGTTGAGAGAGCCTTGAATGTAACGGTTGCGCCCTTTGTAACGGTGAGAGTGAACTCGTATGTGAATACGATACCACAGCACTCAGCCTTAGCGTCGATTACATATACGCCTGGCTTAGCCTTCTTGAGGGTTGCGCCATTAAGATCTACAGTAGCCACATTGTTGAAGTCAGCTTTCTTGACAGCCTCTCCGTTAACTGTGATTGCAGTAATAACAGGGTTGCTGATCTCTGAACGGTTGTCAAGCTCTGCAACTGCAGCTATGCTTGCCTTCTTGACATCGAACTTGAAGACGATGTTCTTGATGCCAGCGACTGTAGTGTCGGCTGCGAACTTGATGAGTGCTGGATTTGCTGGACGTGGGCCAACCTTGTAAGCCCAAGCGATGCTGTAGATAGTAGAGTCACCCTTAGCTGAAAGGTCATTGTTTGTTGCCCAAGTTACATTGTATGTAGTATCTGCTGCAACCTTAGCGTAAGCTACCTTGTTGACGTCAACATTTACGCTTGTTGCGCTCTTTGCAGAAACAGAGAACTTGCCTGATACCAATGTATCCTTGAT
>JAZUKB010000056.1:0-2236 GCA_045643085.1 Candidatus Cryptobacteroides sp. | reverse complement strand
CCATATCTGGGACATACAGTGGAAAGTGTCTGCAATTTCCTGAAAAAGGTCAATCTGGAGCAGTTCAGCGATCCGTTCCAGATGGAGGACATCCTCACGTACGTGGATGGGCTCTCCGAAGGGGACGCGCCCGCCAAGGCGGCTGTGGACATTGCCCTGCACGACCTGGTGGGCAAGCTTATGGGGCAGCCGTGGTGGCGCATCTGGGGGTTGAACCCCGCGAAAGCGCCGAACACAACTTTCACCATTGGCATAGACACTCCGGATGTGGTGAGGGAGAAGACCCTCGAGTGCGCAGACCGGTTCAAGATCCTCAAGGTCAAGGTCGGGCTGGACAGTGACGAGCAGATGATCCGCACTATCCGCGAAGTCACTGACCTGCCGCTTGCAGTCGATGCGAACCAGGGCTGGAAGGACAGGAGCCAGGCATTGGACGAGATCTTCTGGCTGAAGGAGAACGGAGTGGTGATGGTGGAGCAGCCGATGGCCGTGGACAGGCTGGATGACATCGCCTGGATAACGGAGAGAAGCCCGCTGCCGATCTTCGCTGACGAGAGCATTCAGCGCTTGAAGGATATCTCCGGCATCAAGGGCGCTTTCTCCGGTATCAATATCAAGCTTATGAAGTGCACGGGCATGCGCGAGGCCTGGAAGATGGTCCAGTACGCGCGCGCAGAGGGTATGAAGGTGATGGTCGGGTGTATGACAGAGACATCCTGCGCGTGCTCCGCAGCGGCGCAGCTTTCGCCTGCCGTGGACTTCGCCGACCTTGATGGCAATCTCCTTATTTCAAATGACCGGTTCGAGGGTATGACGGTAGTCGACGGCCGGATCACCCTTCCGGACAGACCCGGCCTAGGACTCATCAAGCTCGGATGATCTTTCTCACCAGCTCATACGGTAGTTTCCGCTCAGATGCAGCAGAGCGAATAAGTAAAGGAAACCATCGTAATATACATCGTAGTATCCATCCGAATACGGTTCAAGAACCATTTCGAACATATGGCGGACGAGTTCCTGGCTGTACTGGCCGTCGATCATAAGGCTTGTGGTGGCCATAGTTCCGACAAAGCCGATCGAATGACGGAGATTTGCCTTCCAGGAACCTCCTCCCATAATTATATTCGGAGTTCCTCCGTCAAGGGCGAACTGATCCGGGAATTCGTAGAGTCCATAATTTCCTACTACAGTCTTCACGATGCGGGACGCATATTCGGACTGCCACTCAGCATCCTTATGATACCAGGTGAAGTCCATGGCGATATTCATCGGAACGCGCCATGAATCATAGTGGAATTCCTTGTTGCTTCCACCCCACCAGCTACCATATGGGGTTCCATCAAAATTGCTCTGGTCAGGATTCAGGCCATAAGAATTTATGGCTTTGTGAAGGTATGCCCTGGCGTTTTCCGCCATAGTGCGGTAAGTATCCTCACGGCCGTCATTGGCGGTTTCCGCCCATATTTCATAAAATGCAGGAAGATGGTATGAAGGGTCGGTGTGCTTGTTCGACTCTGTATCAGGGCAGAAATTGATAAGAAGGTGATCCATATTGATTATGTTGGTCACACCTCCGGAGCCGTTTTTGGAGAACAGCTGGTTGAGGAGTGTCTGCGCTTCATCAAGATACTTTATTTCGCCCTCGTTTCCCCAACGGCGCGAAGCCAGAAGAAGGTCGGTGACGAAATAGAGTTCACCGTCACTGGCACTTCCTTGTGATATGCGGGATCCGTCTGGTTTGCACTGCCAGGCAAACAATCCATACATGGGATCCTTGGGATCATTATGACGCATATACTTGTTAGCCCACCGCCAAAGTTTGTCGAAAAGGTCACGCTTGTCCAGTTGTACGGCTACCATCATTGCATATGACATACCTTCGGAACGGACATCGCCGTTCTTGACGTCACTCACGTAGCCCATCTTTTTGCCATCGACCACATCTTCTTTATATGCACCACGCTCCGGATTCTCGAATATCTCGGAAAATGTATCAGCTATTTTCTTATCGATCTCAGCCTGAGAGATTCCCAGTTCAGCGAGATAATTGCGATATTCTCCGGTTTCAGCATAACCTTTCTCAGCAGGAGGCAGTTCATGCCCGGAATGGATGGATGGTTCAACCTGAGGTTCTATGCTATAACAGCCACAAAGAAGAAGGGCTGCAAAAGAAAAGAGAGAGATGAACTTTTTCATACGTATTCAATGGTGCAAAACTAGAAACAAAAAAGCACCT
>JAZUKB010000055.1:0-16919 GCA_045643085.1 Candidatus Cryptobacteroides sp. | reverse complement strand
GGAGCACTCGGATGGATTGTTGAATGCTATTTTTTTTGACATTCCTATCACCTGCTCATCCTGCAGGGTAATAATCTCGTATTTCATATAGATTTATGCTGCTTCAATCGTGATTATTGTCCTGTCACAGCTTAAAGAATCTCGCCGCCCGGGCGGCTATTTCGACTGATACCAGCGCTGAAGGACGTAGAAAGCCTGCTTCTTTTTGCCAAGGGGACTGACTACGCCTTTCCGGTTGTAGTCGTCCTGTATTCCGTCAAGCATTCTTTTCGGAGACCTGAAATCCTTCAGTACCCAAGGGGTGGTTCCGGCTAGACCGGGGATACGGTCAAGCATCTGGATGTTTTTCTCATAAAGATAGGCTTGATACTCCTCCGTGAACCTTTCTGTCTTGTCACCGTGCCGGCCGTAAAGGGCTCCGCCACCCCATTCTGAGATGAAGACAGGCTTCTGCACGGAGAAAACCCACTCCACACGGTCGCACTTGTCGCTGTCTCCGTCATACCAGCCGACATACTGATTGAAGCTCAGAAGGTCCGCCACGCCCATAAGATCATCCTTTAGGGTACAATGAGTGGCGTCAATATAATCCTTTTCCATTGCGGAGCTGACAAGTCTTGTGGAGTCAAGTTCGCGTGCCTTCGAAATAAGACGGGTGAGGAAATCAAGTCTTGCAGGGCTCTGAGGGGTTTCATTAGCCACCGACCAGATGATAACGCTGGCCCTGTTGCGGTCACGGGAAATCATATCGGTCAACTGGCGCTCCGCATTGGCATAAGTCGAAGGGTTCTCGAACTGAATTGTCCAATAGACAGGTATTTCGTCCCATACCATTATGCCCAGTTCATCGGCAACGCGCACCATCGCTTCGTCGTGAGGATAATGTGCAAGTCTTACGAAATTACAACCCAGTTCCTTGGCAAGTCCCAGGATTTCCCGGGCGTTCTCCTCTCCGCAGCCACGGCCCCCGGGAGTACCCAGAGCTTCCTCGTGTATCGAGATGCCTTTACAGAATATAGGCTCGCCGTTGAGCAATATATGAGTCCCGCGTGTCTCGACGGAGCGGAAGCCTATCCTGTCGCTTACGGAGTCGGTCTCAGAGGAGATGACCACATCATACAGTTTCGGTGATTCCGGAGACCACAGTGAAAGCAGTGGCTTCCTTCTCTTCACTGCCTTGAATTCGAATGAAGCTCTTCCTGATGCATCCGTACGGGCCGGGATTACAATCCCGGCTTCGGGGATTTCCACCTTCACATCCTGTTCCGCACGGCTTCCGTCCAGTTGTATCCATCCTTCCAGGATATCGGTCGTTCCACGCTTCAGCTGCACGCAGTAGTCACGGATAAATGTCTCCGGCACGCAAACCAGATACACGCTGCGCGTGATCCCTCCATAATTCCACCAGTCGGAGTTGACCGTCGGGACGGCGTCAAGCATGCGTTTGTTGTCCACTTTGGCTATCAATGAATTGTCCCCCTCCCGGAGAAACCCAGTAACCTCATAGTTGAACGGGGTGTAGCCGCCCAGATGAGTCCCGAGCACGTGGCCGTTGATGCCGACAACTGTCTCATAATTCGATGCGCCGAAATAAACGAAAGCACGCCCCTCGACATCCGGAGCCTCGAACTTTGTCCTGTACCATACCGTCCCTTCATAACGGTAGAGGTCCGCCCTCTGGGTGTTCCAGTCACCCGGAACCCTTAGCTCACGGGCTGCATCGAATTCATATTCCACCAGTCTGGTGCGATCCGCATCGAAACTGGCGTCCGCAAAGAAGGAGGCACGTTCGTTGATCGGATTACGGCGATAATCATAATAGCCGGTCTCGTACTGGTCAACGATGGTTTTCCACTGCCCGTCCAGTGAAACGGCACGCCTTCCGGCAATATTCACAATCTGTGGACAATCCTGTGCGGATACGGTCTCCGCGCAAAAACAGAGTCCCACCACAAACAACAAAAGTTTTCTCATTTCTTATGTAAGTTACGCTGTTCCTTGATTTCCTGCCATTCTGAGGAAGTGGCATTCACAAAGTTAGTCAATTTGTCCAACTTCGCGGTTGGAGTAACAAGATCTCGGCATTTTTGTTCATTCAGAACATTAACCATCAGTCAAGATATGAAAAACTGTTCATTTTTGCCGCTGCAAGAGACTTGATCAGTGCAACAGGCGGCACCATCGCAACCATCTCCAAATCCGTTCTCGGAGATCTGGGCGAGTCATTCATTGGTTCACAATATTCACAGAAGCAGGAATTCGCAGCCGACGAATACGGGTACAAATTCTCGACAGAGCACGGCTACAGCCCGTACAGTATGTGCAACGCTCTCGAGAAGCTGGTCACACTGGCCGGAGGTTCACAGGCATCCCTCGTTCAGAAGATGTTCTCATCCCATCCGGACAGCGCCGAGCGTGCAAAGAGGATGAGAGCCAAAGCGGATGCCAGTCTCGCCAAATAGCACTACTCCTCCGTCACCCGAAGACTTTCCAATAGCTCCTTGTAACCCGGGATGGTCTCCCCCATCCCGCTATGGTAACTGTCGTCCGACTTCAGATTGCAAGCCTTCCCGTCGGGAGTGATGTTCACGAACATATCCTGGCAGCTGAACTTGCCACCTTCCACATAGGTCCCTTGACAGGAGAATTTGTATGTCCTGTAGATGACACTGTCCGCACAGTCGGCGAGACTTTCCCTCAGCGCAGCGAGTGATGCTATAATCTCTTCGGTCTTGGCCAGGCTCTCACGATGTCTGGCGGCATTCTTCTGCATATTTTTCTCGTCATAATCACTGATGTGACGTCTTTCGATGTCGAGTTTCGAGCTGAAAAGAGCTTCGCGCCTGTCAAGTTCCTGTGCGACGGTGGTGGAGTCCACCAGCTCGAAGGATGAGAAATAGACGCCCTTTACTTCGCCGAAATTACGGGAAATGATTTCTTTTACAGCTTCCTGCTCTGCAGAAACTTGATTTCCGCATCCGGCGCACATCAGAAAAACGGCCGTAAGCGATACTAACAGTGTTGAGCACTTTTTCATAATAACGTATCTTTTCAAATGCAAAGATAAAGACTTATGGGCAAAAACGGCTAAATTTGCAGATATGCATATCAGACCGGCTACATTCCTCGTGCTTTTTGTCACATCGTCGGCAGCCGCCCAGGACTTTCCCGAAGAGTGGTTTCCACAGGAGGATACCATCAATACGGTCTATGTCACGGCCGTCAATTCTCTTTAGCTTTTCTCTTGGACTCGAGTTTCTTGATGCGGCGGATGAGTCCCTTGTCCTCACTCGTTGAACGTGATTCAGCGATAAGTTTGTCAAAGTCTTCGTAGCAGGAGGCCATTGCGGCATCGACTTCAGCCTGCAGCTCGGCCTGCTCTTCGTCATCATTCATCGCAAGGGCGAAGGCGAGGGAATCAACCCCGTCCATATCCGCCTCCCGTGCGACCATCTCTTCTGCCAGTCTGGCATCGGCGCTGGCTTCCTCTTTGACGGCGCTGTTGCCACGACGAACGAAATCACGGGCCTGTTCGACACCGATACTGTAAATATTCCGTATGGACTCGACAAGGTTGAGTTGGATGGCATCGAGCCGTTCGGTGTATACCGGCACATTCCCGTTCAGGTATCTGGCCGCTCCTAGAGCATAGCGCCAGTCATCGGTATAACCATAGATATTGATGCCGAATGGTATGAGGAACGGCGATTTCATCACCGATATATGATAACGCAACCTTTGGTCCATATCCTGCATACCTGCAAGGGCGAAACGGTAACGGTCAACCCCTATCTCAAACGGGAAGACCTCCAATTCCCCGTTATGCAGGACAGCATCGACGCTCAGGTCATCTATATGACCGATATTCTTATTCTTGAACATCAGCAGTCGCGTGATCCTTCTCAAATCCCCTGCATCACTGATCATAAGGTCCCGTCCCTTGATGCGCAGGACGGCATCGAGTGTCCTGCCGATGAAATTCATATTCGTATCCAACTGGGAAGACACCGAAAGGTCAAGTCCAAGTTTCCCTTCGAACTGCTTGAGAGCCGGAAGCAGGCTGTCGACATCCGGCATCATATGGATGATATCGTATGATGACATATCGATAAGGTGCACGTCGGCTCCAAGTGATATGTCGGACCTGCTCTTTGTCGCATAATATGCTTCCAGGGCGATGTCACCGACATTGGTCTTCATTTCAGCATCAGTGAGACGAGCCATATGGTCAAACACGGAAACATTTGCCTTCAGAGGATTGATTTCAAGATCCGAGAACTCGACCCTGTCTGCCGAAAGGTTGACGTCGAGGTTAAGGTTGCCTGGAATGCTTATCAGTGACAACCCCTTCTTCGTGGCCTTTGCGTCAGCAATTGAATCAAGCACATAATCACCTTCGGCGTCCTCCACAACCTCTTTCACCTTAACATTCCTGCCTCTCTCCAATGCGACCAGAAGTTCATTCAGATTGAGCCGTCGGGAACTTATGGCCATATCGGCGGACAACCTGCCCCTGCCGTTGAGGACAGCGAGCAGTCCCCGCAACTTGCCGCTGGCCTTCACGTCGGAAGTTCCTATGGAGAGCGACAAGGAGTCCAGATTGATTTCCCTGCTATTGAAATCACCCTTGAAAGACCGTAGACGCATCCTCAAAGGCATATTTGGAGACGATATGAAGCCCCCGCCGACGGCAATGTCGCCTGACGGGCTCCATTCACGTAGGAATTTCGTTATTGAAGAATCGATAGAGAAACGGATATTGTCATCCGAATCGGCCTCCGAATCAGGGTGCCTCCTGCTTCCGGCACGTCTGCCCCTCCTATTGCCCTCCGGCCTTACCCGCTTCTGTAGCCCGGCTTCCACATTCACATTCCTCAAGCCGGCCACTTCATTGCCGACTCTCAGGGACACGTTCCTGCCACCTGTTCTGAAATCAAGACGGGGAACTGTCCGGCCGCGCTGCTCAACACCGTGTAGACTGCAATAATTGGCCATATTCCTGATCCTTACGGAAGCATTGTCACCGGAAGTCAGTCTCAGGGCGTCAATATCCAGAGAAGACACAAGGTTCAGGTTGTCCACACCAAGGTTGAACTTTGGCCCATAGGCGGACAATTCCAATGAATCATCCGGCATCCGAACATAAAGGCTGTCGGCGTAAATCAGGCCCGAAAGACTGGATTGACCAAACCTGAGAGCCTTCACTTCGTCCCGTGTCATCGATGCCTGCATATTCACGAATAAAGCGCCCAATGCGTCGATACCCAGGGAATCCGGGATAAAGCGCTTCAACCGCCCGAGATCTGCGGATGCATCAAGACTGGCATCAGCCCTCCATCGTCCCAGGACATCATATATGTCGCCCGCGAGACTTGCAGTAAGCCCCTCACCGTCCACATCAAGCCTGTGCACCCGTGCATCCAGCACTCCCGTCTCGGACATAGATGCCGAAATATCTATGTCATATCTGGCCCTGACATCCGCAGGTTCATATCCTATGTGTGAATCAGGAAGGCGCAGCGCCAGTTCGATGGCCGGTATCCTGCCTTTGGACAAACGTCCCTTCGCATCGACATCCATAAAAAGATGCGAATCGGTTGAGATGTCCGCCACGGAAGGGACAAGATTGACCGCATATTTGTCCAGGATGGGCGAGAGATTACAGTCATTGACGCCAAGATGCAGGTCAAGCAGCATCTCCCCGTCTATTATATCACCGCCTCCGGTTATGCTGAAAGGAATATAGGCGATGTTTCCGTTCGTATCCTCGAACTTGATCCTGGTTCTGCCGCGCTGGCTCGCAAATGTAAGCTTCCCTTCAAGGTCAATCGGGACCTCGTATCGCCCCAGGTCCTTGAATTCACCCACGGCCCAGGCATCCAGCCTGGTATCAAAGGTAAACCTGTCGCAACTATGTATCGAAAGTGCATCGACTCCCGCCGATATCGTATCAAGAGGCATCCTGCAGTCCAGTCTCAGGCTGTCAAGGTCCAGCCCGACCTCCTTGAACCGGTAGAATCCTGATTTGAGACCGAGTCTGGCATCTCCCGTAAGGAAGAACCTGTCAAATGACAGCCTTGCTGAAAGGTCATTGCACTTGTCTGTATAATACAGGGTAGGAGTGTCATCAACCAGCACCTCACCCAGTGATATCCAGGGAAGATCCGAAGCTTCAGCGGAAGTATCCTTCGGTGAATCCATGAGAAATATGTCCCAGTTGGCCGCAGTGCTGTCATACCTGTGTGCATAGACATAAAGCCCGGACAAGGACGCGTCGCTGAGACGCAGCCTGCCTCCGATGACATTCATTATGTTCAGAGAAGCCGTAAACCTGTCAAATCCGGCGAGGGTATCCTTGTCAGTTCCCCTCCCGGCAGACTCGAACGGACTTCCCGTAGAAGACAGGTCATACCCGGAGAATCTGTCGTGAGGATATGTCAGACTGACGGAGTCGGCTGTCACCCTGACCCTTGGGAAATTCCGTACGAACGAAATGTCAAGCTTCGAGAAACCAAGGTCCGCATCGATGTTTTCCTGCGCGATCTCCGTCACTTTGGAAGCGACGAATTTCGAATTGAGCATCAGCTCCAGGGCCGCCGGCAGTGCGAGTATGACCACTGCGATGACGACCAGCACCTTCAACAGGATGCGGAGCGGTTTCCCCATAACGGCATTACAGTCCTATCGTCTTGAAGAAATCGTTACCCTTGTCATCAACGAGGATGAATGCAGGGAAATCGACGACTTCAATCTTCCAGATGGCTTCCATACCCAATTCCGGATACTCCACGCACTCTATGGACTTGATATTCTCCTGTGCGAGGATTGCAGCGGGACCGCCTATGGATCCCAGATAGAATCCACCGTGCTTGCGGCAGGCATCCGTTACCTGCAGCGTACGGTTGCCCTTGGCGAGCATTATCATAGAACCGCCGTGATCCTGGAATTCATCGACATAAGGGTCCATACGGTTTGCGGTGGTAGGTCCCATAGACCCGCAAGGCATTCCTTCCGGAGTCTTTGCCGGACCTGCATAATAGACAGGATGATCCTTGAAATACTGCGGGATATCCTCACCGGCATCAAGACGTGCCTTGAGTTTTGCGTGAGCTATGTCCCTGGCCACTATGATGGTTCCGTTCAGACTTAGGCGGGTGCTTACAGGGTACTTGCTCAGCTGTGCGCACACATCCTTCATAGGCTTGTTCAAATCGACCCTCACGACCTCTCCCTCACCGGCGTTGCGGAGTTCCTCCGGAATAAGTTCATACGGCTTGTCATCCATCTTCTCGATCCATATACCGTCCGCATTGATCTTGGTCTTGATATTTCTGTCTGCCGAACAGCTGACGCCAAGACCTATCGGACAACTGGCTCCGTGTCTTGGAAGTCTGACGACCCTTACGTCGTGAGCCATATACTTGCCTCCGAACTGTGCGCCGAGGCCTATCTTATGGGCTTCCTCAAGAAGCTGCTTCTCCAGCTCCACGTCACGGAACGCACGGCCGGTCTCGTCACCCGTCGTCGGGAGTCCGTCATAATAGTGTGTGCTTGCGAGTTTTACGGTAAGAAGATTCTTCTCGGCAGACGTTCCTCCGATGACAAATGCGATATGATAAGGAGGGCAGGCTGCCGTGCCGAGGCTCCTCATCTTCTCGACAAGGAACGGGACGAGCGTACCCGGGTTCTGTATCCTGGCCTTGGTCTCCTGATAGAGATATGTCTTGTTTGCGGAACCGCCTCCCTTCGTCACGCAGAGGAAACGGTATTCATCTCCCTCTGTTGCCTCTATGTCGATCTGCGCCGGAAGGTTGCATTTCGTATTGACTTCCTTGTACATATCCAGAGGTGCGTTCTGGCTGTAACGGAGATTCTCCTCAGTGTATGTCTTGAACACGCCGAGGCTCAGAGCCTCTTCATCACAGAAACCGGTCCAAACCTGCTGTCCTTTCTCTCCGTGGATAATAGCTGTACCCGTGTCCTGGCAGAGAGGGAGCTTTCCTTTCGCGGCGACCTCGGCGTTGCGAAGGAACGTCAGGGCCACATACTTATCGTTCTCCGATGCCTCTGGATCGCGCAGGATTCCTGCCACCTGCTCGTTGTGGGAACGGCGGAGAAGGAAGCTGACATCCCTGAACGCTGTGTTGGCCATAACGGTAAGTCCTTCTTTTTCAACTTTCAGGATCTTGTGGCCCTCGAAATCAGCCACGCTTACATATTTTTCGGATCCCGGAATCTTGTAATACTCTGTCTTATCTGCTCCGATCTGGAACATAGGAGCATATTTGAAATCTGCCATCGTAATATGTTTTAATTAATTATTCATCAGAAATTCCTTCATGAACGCATTGAGATCCCCGTCCAGCACGCCCTGAGTGTCAGCGGTCTCCATCCCGGTACGAAGATCCTTCACCATTTTGTAAGGATGCAGCACGTAGGAGCGTATCTGCGATCCCCATTCAATCTTCTTCTTCTGGCCCTCAAGCTCAGCCTGTTTCTCCTGACGCTTCTTGAGTTCTATATCGTACAGGCGGGACTTGAGGATACGCAGCGCGTTCTGACGGTTGTCCTGCTGGCTGCGGGTCTCCGTATTCTCGACCATTATTCCCGTAGGGATATGCCTTACACGAACACCGGTCTCGACCTTGTTCACATTCTGGCCGCCGTGACCTCCTGAACGGAAGGTATCCCACTCGATATCTGAAGGATTGATCTCTATGTTTATAGTGTCATCCACCAAAGGATAGACAAAAACCGAACTGAACGTAGTCTGACGCTTCCCCTGTGCGTTGAAAGGAGAGATGCGCACCAGCCTGTGCACACCGGACTCCGCCTTGAGATATCCGTATGCATAGTCACCCTCATACTCTATCGTGGCAGACTTTATCCCGACTTCGTCCCCTTCCTGATTCTCGGTGACAGTCATCTTGTAGCCGTTCCTCTCCCCCCAGCGCATATACATACGCATCAGCATCGCGGACCAGTCGTTGGCCTCGGTACCGCCGGCACCGGAATTTATGGTAAGCACAGCGCCCAGGCTATCACCTTCACCACCCAGCATATTCTTCAACTCCAGATCCTCGATGTCAGTCAGCGCCAGCGCGTAGGCCTCCTCTATATCTTTCCCTTCCGGATCAAGCTCAAAAAGGACATCAAGGTCATCCAACTCCCCCGCTATCCTGTCATACGAAACGACCCACGACTTGACAGAGTTCATCCCTTTCAGGAAAAGCTCCGCCGCCTTCGGATCATTCCAAAAATCCGGAGCCTGACTCTGCAGCGTCCTTGCCGCAACATCAGCGCGCTTGTCCTCGATATTCAGACAGCGGTGCAGGGTTTCGAGCCTCTGCCTCAATACTTTTATCTGATCCTGTACAATCATATCATCTTTCGCAATACGGCATCCGAGCCGGAAGCCAGGAATTCATTTTCCCCTTTCTGCCTTTCAGGGGCTATACCGCATTCCCTGAGCACTTCAACAAGTCGCCTGGCAACTGCCGGAGCAGGGTCTATCACCTGCACATCGGGACCGGAGATCCTTTCTATCAGGCTCCGCAGGAACGGGTAGTGGGTACACCCCAGCACTATCCTGTCGGCACCGGCATCAAGCAGAGGCCTGAGGCTTGCTTCGACAATGCCGTACGCCCTGTCACCATCAAGTTCGCCTGATTCCACCAATTCCACAAACCCTTTTCCGACGTGCTCGACAATCTTCACGTCATCCTCATACAATCCCCTGGTGTTCAAATATTTAGACCCCTTGAGGGTACCCGCGGTGGCAAGCACGCCGATTACACCTGTCTTTGTGCCCAATGCTGCCGGTTTGACGGCCGGTTCCATACCGATGAACGGGATGTCATATCTCTCACGCAGGGTGGTTATCGCAGCAGCAGTGGCAGTGTTGCAGGCGACCACGACAACCTGCGCTCCCTTGGATATCAGGATATCGGTAATCCTGCAGGCTCTGTCCCGGATGAAATCCACCGACTTGTCACCGTACGGGCAATTGGCGTTGTCTGCATAATATATGAACCTCTCCTCCGGGAGGAGTTTCACCGCTTCCCGGAAAACACTGAGTCCACCGACTCCGGAGTCCATTATTCCGACTACAGCCATATCCTGCAAAGATACTTAAATTTAATACAAATAGTATTTGGACGCAAGCTCGCGGAAGTCCTCAACATCACCGTTCCAATAGTCGATGATATCACTTACTTCAAGTGTCTTGGAGAATGTAGTCCTGATATAGTCCGATCCGCACACCTTGTCAAACATTTCAAGACGTCCGGTCGAAAGCACGAACGGATCCTTCCCGTACAGCCTGTGCACGGCCTGCATTACGTAAAACTGTATTGTAGTCAGTTCCGCCATCCTGTAGTCCGTGAAATAATATTGCACTCCGTGAATGAGCTTGCCCGCGCTGCTGCCGGAAAACGGAGTATAATGTATGGTTCTGAATGCAATCCCGTCAAGGCAGTAACTTTCAAGCTCCGCCTTCAATTCATCAGCATCTATCCACTGGGCGGCGAAGGTTCCGAAAGGCAGGCTGTATCCGATGCCGATGTTGAGATAATTGTTGAACTCCCCGACCAGACCGGCGCAAGGATAGCATATTGCGGTCTGCGGATACGGGATATTGGGTGAAGGAAGCACCCAAGGCAGGCCAGTCTCCTGGAATGTCATATCTCTCGTCCAGCCTTCCATAGGGATGATTGTAAGCGAACATTTCAGCGGTTCCTCGTTCCCCTTCTGGCCACGGTTGAGACCTTCTTCATTTATCAGGGTTGCAAGCTCCCCGACGGTAAGTCCATACACATAAGGAATCCTGTACTGGCCCACAAAACTGTAGAATCCTTCTCTCGGACAGGGGCCTTCAATCTTCAGTCCGCCCAGCGGATTCGGACGGTCCAGGACCATAACCTCTATGCCCAGTCTGGCGCAGGACCTCATCATCAGGCCGAGAGTGCTTATGAAAGTATAAGATCTGGATCCGACATCCTGTATGTCATAGACGACGACATCTATGCCCTTGAGCATAGCATCCGTAGGCTGTCTTGTAGCGCCGTACAGCGAATATACCGGAAGTCCGGTGATTTCATCCACCCCGGATTCAACCTTTCCACCCGCATACACGTCACCGCGCACGCCGTGTTCCGGAGCGAACAAGGCGACGAGGTTTATCTGTTCCGCCTCGCAGAAGATATCAACTGACGACTGCAACTGCCCGTCCACTCCTGACGGATTGGTGAGAAGCGCAACCCTTTTCCCTTCCAGGCCTTTGAATCCGCTGTCCCGAAGGACTTCAAGACCTGTTTTCACCTGAGCTTCAGACAGCAGGCAGAGGGATAGAGCCGCGATAAGTGTGATTATCTGTTTCATATCAATCTTCATTTATGCAGGAGGAACGCCTTGCCACCAGTGTAACACCGATAGTGGCAGTGCAGCAAACCATTACCAGGACAAAGAACCCGACATACCCAAGCATCTGCTGCAGGTACCCGGCTACAGCCCCCGGCAAAAGCATCGAAAGCGCCATAAATCCGGTACAGATGGCGTAGTGGGATGTCTTCAAAGGGCCTTCCGCAAAACGCATCATATACACGGTGTATGCCGTGAAGCCATATCCGTAGCCGAACTGGTCGAACACTACGCAGGCCCCCGTCACGAGCATCGACGAAGGATGGAATGCCGCCAGATAGAGATAAACCGCACACGGCAGGGCAAGGCTCAATGCCATAGGCAGCATACAGCGTCGGAGTCCCCTGCGGGAAATATGCAAACCCCCAAGGATACCTCCGGCAAGAAGCGCTATCACGCCCGCCGTTCCATAGACCAGTCCGTACGCTTCCTTGTCAAGACCCAGTCCTCCGGCAGATACCGGATCACTGAAAAGAGGATAAAGCATCTTCACCGACAGAGCCTCGGGCAGGCGATACAGCAGCATGAATGCTATTGCAATCCAGATTCCTTTCTTGGAGAAAAATGACCCGAACGCCCTTCCGAATTCATCGACCACCTCTGTCGCGCTCTTCCTGGAAGCGGACACGTCCGAGGCGGGTCTTGGGAGCAATGCAATATGGCTCACTGTCGCAACCGCGAGAATGACGGCCGCAGCCACAAGTGTAAACCTCCAAGCTACGGCGACATCCCCCACCTTTTTCTCCATAAGCCCCGCGACTACGACAAGCACTCCCTGTCCGAATACCATAGCGACCCTGTAGAACGTGTTTCTGATACCGACAAATGCCGACTGACGGTCCTTGTCAAGCGCTATCATATAGAATCCGTCCGCGGGAATGTCGTGAGTGGCGGATGCGAATCCGGCTATCACAAAAAGAATGAGGGTGAGCGTAAACGGAGAAGTCTTCGGGAGGGACAGGGCAAGAAGGGCCACGGTGGCGGCCATCAGTGTCTGCATCGCCACAATCCACCATCTCTTGCTGCGGAATATATCAACGAACGGGCTCCAGAATGGTTTTATCATCCAGGGAAGGCCGATAAGGCTGGTAATGAGAGCCAGCCTGCCGTTGTCCATCCCCAGGTCCTTGAATATTATGAGGGAGATGGTATTGACGATGAAATACGGCAACCCTTCGACGAAATACAGGGTCGGGACCCAGGTCCAGGCCGATTTGTTATCTGACTTCAGTGTCCGCATAATAGAAACCAAGTATTTCCTTATAATCAAATCCACGGGAGGCCATCACCGCGGCCCCGATCTGACAGAGCCCAACGCCGTGTCCCCATCCGTGACCTTTGAGGATGACAGTATCACCCTCCCATTCTATGCTGAATGCAGAACTCTTGAGGTGGGATTCACACAAAGCCCTCCTGATTGCAAGTTCCTTTCCTATGACAACCGAATCCGATGTACCCGTGACGCGCAGCCTTTTGATACGTCCGGAGAGCCCCTTTTCCAACGGTTCAAGTTCTTTTACCGTACCGACATCCTGTCCGGTCCTCCTTCTGAATATGTCGGAGATTTCTTTCCTTGTGTATCTGACCTCCCAATCGTGGAAATCCCGCGTCTGCATATCATAATCATTGAGCACAGTCCCGAGTATGGATGAGTCTTCACAATCGCAATACGGGTCCTCGATGCTTTTCAGATAAGGATAATCCTTATCCTCCCAGCAGGTGCTGAACAACTCGGTACGTCCTCCGCAGCACTTGGAGAACCTCGTGTCACAAAGTTCCCCGCCACAGGTCAGGACCTGACCCCAGGTCTGGTCCACGGCCTGCCGTGCCGCCTCCCCGTGCACCATCGTCACTCCCTGATATCTCTGGCAGTGGTCATCGGCGCATACGTCATATTTGTCGTGAGTATGCAGATTGCTCATAACCCAGCTTCGCGATATGACCGCGTGAGCCTTCAGGAATTCGAGCGGCGCGGAAGGTTTCATCTCCGAAGAAATCACACTCAGCAGATAGTCCTCCACTCCGACACGGTTGACGGCGGTGATCCTGCCTTCCTCCACTATGAACTTGAGGGAGCCGGCGAATTTCTGGTCAAACTGCTTCTGCCAGTGGAAATCCTTTCCTATCGTGACGCCGTACAGAATGAACGAAGGTTCTGCAAACAAGGTCGAACGGGTTATACTGTCGAAATACAGTTCATCGTATAAGGTACCGTTGTAATTGATACGGCCGTCACAGATGCTGACAGTCTGAGGACCGGCGCCATCCGATATTATCTCGAACCGTATCTCCTCAGAAGTCATTATACCGACCTCGATATACGGCTGTGTGCGGGTAAGTCGCCAAAGCACCATCCTGTCCTCCTCATCGGATATTGCCACTTCGCGGAGCATACAGGAAAGCATCTCTGCGTCTGCCTTCAGGAAATCCTCCTCCTTCGGCGCAACCAGGAAGCCCGCCATATCAGCTGCCCCGGGGCTCATCGTAAGATGTTCGGAGCCTTCGGCATAATAATGATGCGAACGGATATTGGACCGCAGGACAACGAAAGCCCTGTATTCCCCCTGCTTGAAATATGCGAACAGATTGAACTTCGGTTCAGTCTCACCTTCAAGCCTGGGAGAGCACTCCAGCAAACGGTAGAACATCTTTGCCATCGACTTGGCCGTAGTGCCCTTGAGCGCATATACTCCGTTGAGAAATCCCTGGTAATGATAGAGAGTGGCATCCTGCACCCTTGCAATGTGTTGTCCCGGGTTTTCGAGGAACGCATCCACGGCCTCTTCCAGCGGGAGAAGATGCCTCGGACAAGCCTGGAAATGCAGATGGTCCGGGGCGGAAGCGCCGCTTTTAGGCCCGTTATAGAACACCGTGAATTCAGGATATTTCTCAGTAAACTTGAGCATATCCGGGAAATGATGCCAGATAGCCTGAGGAATATGCTCGTGACGGGCAATCACAAGATGCTTCGGGAATATGGGATAAGGGTTGAGCTGCACGTTGTACGAGCGTCCCTTCTTCCCTTCAAACCTGATATGGAACTGTTCGGCAGGCCTGTTCTTCACACAAAGGAAACACGCCCTCGATGCAATCGTGGCATCATCCACCTCCGCCGTGGAGGATATGATCCTCCCGGGGTTGTGCTGTATCTTCGCCGCCAATCCACATACTTCGACATCTCTCACCCGCACGGCCTTGAGCGCACGGAAATTGGCCGACGCCATCGGCCATACGGAAAGCTGATCCTTTACGAATTTATCAATTGCATTCATCAGAGCAGAGCCAGTAGTTTATCCTTAACCCGACGGTACTCATATTCAAAATTCGGAGTGAAGATATCCCGACCGAGAGCATCCTCTATCTCCTGAACTGTCCAATAGCGTCCTTCACGGACTTCCTCCGCATCCGGGCACGGGCGGAAATCCCCGACAACGGCGAACACGTTGACAAGCTCCCTTTCTGTGCCGGACTCGTTTATGTACGTATCCAAAGAGATGGGATTGAAATCCCGAAGCCGCAGTTCTTCTGCAGATTCGCGGATAAGAGCTTCCAGAACAGATTCTCCATAACTCACGTGTCCCCCGACAGCCGTATCCCACCGCAAGGGATAAAGCGATTTGTTCTCTCCCCGGCGCTGTATGTATATCCTGCCCCGCCTGTCCATTACCTGCAGATGCACAACTGGATGCAGAGCCATACTCCCGCCGTGGCAATATTCCCTCGATGCCTGGGCCAGCACCGCCCCCGCAGGATCGACAACCGGCAGCATCTCAGCGGACCTGCTCCCCTCGGCCCCTCTGATTGTATCGGCAACGGAAACGGGATATACGAAATCTATCATCTAGTAATTGATTATATATAATTCCTCCGGTGTGTATAGCAGTGTGTCAAGGAAATCAGGGGCAAGCTTGGTCAGCGCCATAAACACTGCCGCGGCAACGACCGCGAGGAGGAACAGTATCAGTACGACCCTCCAGAACACGGATTTTTTCTTCGGCTCCGTCGCTGCGGCCTCGGGTTCCGCTGCAGGCTCAAGGGCCGGTTCTGCCGCAGGCTCCGCTACAGGAGCCTCGGAGTGTGTCTTCAGCGAGATAGGTTCCAGTCCGAACCCTCCGGGGAATATGTCCAGATCCTCGTCACAAAAGAACAGGATATCGTTCTGTCTGGTCATCTTCATCCGGCCGAGACCAGGGAAAACGACCGTACCCTTTGTACGGAGGTCGGACAGAAGTTCCGTCAGGAAGCGGCTGATGATTTTCTCCGCCTCACGGGAGTTGACCCTGTTGCTGACTGCATACAGGTCCACAAGGAGCGTATCATCACCTTTCGCCTGAGAAAAGGACAGACGGCGGTAAGGCGGGTTGATTGTGTAGCCCCTGTCCGAAAATGTAGCAGGGACATCTTCGACCAAAAACGAGCCGACCCCCGGAAGACTCACACGGTCATTGTCGAGCACAAGTTCCCCGACCATTCTGGACAAAAGATTGATATCCATTCCTATCTCTGTTATTGTCTTTCAAAGATACTCAAAAAATGCAAAAAATTTTTGCACTAATCAGTTTTTATCGTACCTTTGCCATCCCATCCGTGAAGGACGGGCAAATAAATTCCTCTTTAGCTCAGTTGGTTAGAGCACCTGACTGTTAATCAGGGGGTCCTAGGTTCAAGTCCTAGAAGGGGAGCGCGAAGGCCGAAGCATTTGCTTCGGCTTTTTTTCGTGCTCCCCTTCCAGGACTTCGTCTTCTCAACCCCCGACCTTCGGTCGACCCCTATCAGGGGTATGCGCCCTGCGCTGAGCTTCGGGCGGCGACTCCGTCGGTCGCATCGCTTCCTTCCTCACGTCGCGGCGGCTGATGCCGCCTTCGCTTCGCTCAAACGATCAATTCGATAAATGGGAATTTACTTATTATCCATTTTTGACTCTTTCAAACTGATGATCATAGATAATACTCCTAAAGCATTTCCAATCAAACCGAGCCATGCTGTAAGATTCCAATATTCTCCTTCATATGGAATGAATAATGCAATTATCCACCAAATCAACAGCAGAGAAAACAAGACCAGCAGAGCATACATTAGTTTTCTTTTATTATCCATAAAATTGCAATTTATCTCTTATTGAACGGCAGTTCTTCTGGCGACTGGATATAGTCGATTGCCTTTTCAGAGGTAACCACGCTGCGACCGAGACGTTTTTCTAAATCTTCCTTGGCCGTTTTTGCGACTTCGGCGCCCTCCTCCGCAACAACGGCATTCTGGACAAGCCCCTCGGGATTGCGTTCCCTGCTCAGCTGGGTGGCAGTCTCTTCCGCCAGCGCATTGAGCAGGAGTCCCATATTGGTCATATTGTCACGAAGGTTTTCCTTCGTCAGTCCCTTCAAGTTTTTGTATTCCTTGGTGGTGAGTCCGCTCCATGTCTTGGACATCAGGTCGGTCAGGAAAGCGAAATCAACTTCCTTGGTTACTCCTCCCCTCTTCCATTCATCAGTAAGTCCCTTGCG
>JAZUKB010000054.1:0-21709 GCA_045643085.1 Candidatus Cryptobacteroides sp. | reverse complement strand
AAACTGCTTGAATTCCTTGCCCGTACTGAAGAAATACGCAATACAAAGCAGTGTAGTGTTGTAGACTGCTTTCTCGGCAGTTCGCTTCACAAGTCCGTCTTCGCCCAATTCTGCGTATGAATATTTGGGCTGGTCCGACTCAAAGCTTACAAGAGCTCCACCATTCGATTTTTCAGCAGGCTCTGAAAGGATGCTCTTGATAATCCGTATAAACTCCTTGCTTCTGAATTCAAGGTCACAATCCATTACTATAATGGCATCATCATCTGCAATGGCAGATTCTGCCATAAGGCAAGTCTCAACCGCTCCCCTGGTGGTCTTGAGCACACTGAATATGTTGGCTTCCGGAAGGAATGACTTGATGCCTTTGTCAATCGCATATTTGTCTATATGCTCCTGACGGACAATGAAGGAGTATTTCATTTGGATTCCTTCTGCAGAAACGCTGCTGATTGCGTGCTTGAACAGAGGCTGTCCGTTAAGTTCAATCAGTGGCTTGGGAGTCGTCCATCCCGCTTTAGAAAAGCGGGAGCCCTCGCCTGCCATTGGCATTATTATGTGAAGTGAGCGCATCGTTATAAGCTATTTTCTTATCAATTTATAAATCCTAGCCGTCAGCCGTTGAAATTATCTATGAGATTAGGCTGATTTATCATTAAGCGTAGAGTTCAACCACCCGACGCAATCAAAATACTTTTCAAATTCTCGTAATCCGGTAATATACGATGTGTCCATCATAGTGTGTATTTTCTTTTTGCCAAGATAAAAGCAATAAGGTATGTCATCATGCCTTTCCTGAGTGAAAATAACGATATTCTTACACGGCATTAATGTGGCAAATTCCAATAATTCTTCCCGAGTAATGCTGGAGGTTGGATTGATATAGTCAGTTGCCATAATATAAACATTATCCCAGTTGATTCGCTTTTTCCTTTCTTCCCACTTTTGAACCACCTCATCGTGGCTGTGGTAGTGATTAAAATATATTTTTATATCCCCAACGAATCCTATGGGGAAAGGATATTCAGGTTCATCAGCAAATACTATTGGCTGTGCAAGATAGAAATCAATATTCTTTAGGAATTTCATAAAATCCCTTATTGTATTAATCCGCATATTTATAGTCGGAGATTTAAATTGCTGACCTGTTATGTGATATATTAGCCCCCCCCAACAGTTTGGGGCGAACAGTGTAAAATCCTTGTTAATCAGCTTCTTATTCCTGATTTTGTGCATAATGTATGCAATAGGTAAACGGTCTTTAATTCTTTCCTTGATACCCATAACGTTTTTATTTTCTAGTATTCAACAATTTTCTTTACGATGCCTGCAACGAAATAACTTAACAATATCGTCCAATACGGCAGTAGCAATTTCTTGATATGATGGAACGAGTATGCAAAATCCTTCTCTTTTGAAAACGAGTAGCCATATCCTATCATAAAGACGAATATCGGCACACAAAGTTTGAAGGTCCCTAATATCCTCGTTGTGGTTTCAGATAGAGTTATTCCCATACAATCACCAGCCCAACTAATATGGTGAATAATCATAAAAATGATTGCAAATCCCTTAATGATAGAGGTTTGGGACTTACCGAATGTGATGAATGTATGGTTCATCGTAATGACGCATTAATGAAGTTTATAGATTCTTGCCTCAACCTCTCTCGGCGGCAGTTCACGTCCTCCCAATTGATTTCTTTGGACACATTTACTTTATCCGCAGTTATCAACCTGTCCTCAAGACCAAACATAGAAAGCAGACTCTGGAATCTTGCCAGTCCACGTCCTTCATTACCTATCACAAAGAAAGGTTTGTTAAAGATAATGCTGAAAACTGTCCCGTGGAAGGAGTCGGTAACAACCATATCGGTCTCGTTGAAGGCAGACAGCCAATCCTCGACCGGAGGATAAACACATCTTTCTATGTCGCCATAGAGATTGTATATATCGGGAGGTAGAGCGGGCATCGATTCAAATGCCTTTTTGCCTGTATCCTCCGCAATGCGGTTGATAATAGCCTGCTTCTGAGGATTCATATCAAGGACATAGCAGAAAAGATTGCCTCTGCCGCCCTTTCTTTCCGGACAAATTCTCAAATAATCTTCGGCATCAAGAAGAAGCGTAGGGTCGAGCGTCTGGACGGCATCTACTCCGAAATGCTCCTTGCAGAGATTGACGGCAGATTTCTCACGTACTGAAACTGCATCAAACTTTTGAAGAAGTGATGCACATTTTGCTGTCTGCTCGTGTGAGAATGTCCAATTATCGCCCCCGAAAGATGCTGCATAACTGATTCTCTTGATCTTGCTGTCCTCTGGCAGAAAATCCAGAAAATAATTAGAAATGCAGGGTGAATAATCCGGCCGCCACACCTGGTCACTTCCTACAATTATAGCATCCGGATGGAGTGCATCAACGGTATCTGCAAGCTGTTCTGTGGTGAAAATATGTTCCGTGCGCGGGTTGATATTCTTGCTGATAAACCGGTATGTATTCCCGGCAATATAATCCCTCTTCTGTTGCGACACCACATAATGCCAAGATTCTCGCCTGCCAAGGAGCATCTTGACCAGATGTTTGGCATAATAGACACATCCTCCACGGAAAGTATATTTGCGGTCAAACTCCCGCTGCAGAACTATGGTCTCGTGCCCCATACGTTGCAGAACAGTCTGCAAGGCATAGCACTGAACAAGGCCACCATAGTTGGTGTACAGCGGTTGAGTGAGGATTCCTATGCGCATATCAATATCGGCCCAATAATCGTTTAAGGGATTCAATGCCGCCCTTGCCCAAAGCGGTACGGATAGTGCCCTCTATCTTCTGTTTTATGACAGTCTTGCTGTCGGAAAGGAATGTACGCATAATCTTAATGGATTCGCTTTCGTCCTGAGACTCGGTGAACACCTCGAATATCATAGGTTTGTCACCGATTTCCGAATTCAGGAACCTGCCGGCCTGCTGAAGGAACTCTTCCTTGGTGCTTGCGGTAATATATTCATAGCCGAGGTCTTCGGCATAGTGCTTTACAAGCAAGGGAGACTTGTTTCCATAGTGGCCTGCTGCAGCCACAAAACGGTCGGCATCTTCTCCAAGGCAGGAGCATATATGACCATAATTGCGGAACTCATTGCCACGACCATTGTTGACCAGCATTATGCGAACATTGTTCCCCACGTGACGATTGCCGCACACATTCATATCATAGAAGAAAGCAAGGTCGCCGAATACTCCTATATGAAGACAGTCAGGATTCGCAAAAGATGCTCCTATAAGGGTGGACAGACCACCATCTATCCCGAATCCACCGACATTGCAACTGCTCCGAACGGATTTCGGCAGAGGAAAACAGTTATAACTGCGCAGGGAATTGTATATTCCCATATGGAATTTGCAGTTTTCCGGCAATTCATTGTGAATTTGCTGAGCAATCCAAACATTGCTGAATGGAAGTTCCGGAAGTTTAGCAAATGCCTGCCTTAATTCTTCCTGACAAGCATCGTAGAAGTTCGTTCTGGGCGTGTATCCCTTCGGAGTATAAGCACGGAAAAAATATTCCTCAGCCATCTCGAAAAGATTTGCCAAACAGCCGAAAGTGTTTCTCAATTCTCCATCTTCACTCATACGCCATACTTCACCGACAGACATTCTAGCAAGATCTCCCGAGACTTCACCAAGGTGTATCAATATATCAACGTCCAGAAGAGGTGAACGATAATTGTCCTGAGTGAAGAATACGGAGAAGTGAGTCTCAAATTTTCCTTTATATCCACTCGTATGGTCGCAGAACACTACAGAATCCTGAGCTTCGCAGAATCTGTCAATTGCCTCTGTCTCTGATGCTGAGAACGGTTTGTGTGAACCAATGAAGATTGCCACCCTCTTTCCTTCCGGAAGTTCCGGGAGTTCGCCAAATGCCGTATAGTAGTTGACCTTCCGAACTTTTGGAAGTTCTCTTACGGAGAAATCCTGTGAATATGCCGTGTGAAGATTGATGTGTGCGGGGCCGCCTCCGTGACGAGTCAATGCAAGTATCGCCTTATTGGTCTCGTTTATGCAGAAACGGCAGTCAGACATCTGCTTGACGAGCGGGACAGTCACACTGACCATTGCAATGTCATTCGGAATCGAGCGTCTGTCTATCTGCTGGTCAAAAAGATGTCCGATAGCATCATCGCCACGGTGTGACGTTATCGCAAGCACAGGCAGTTTACGATAGTATGCCTCAGTAAGGCCGGACATATAGTTGCGTGAAGCAGTTGCACCTGTGCAACTTATCACCACCGGTTCTCCGCTCTCAGCTGCCATTCCGCAAGCTAGATATGCGGCACTTCGTTCATCAACCGAAGAATAGACCTCGAAGAACGGGTCATTCTGGATGCTTGCAACAAATGTCATATTTGTAGTGCCCGGAGACGCCACCACTCTCTTGATTCTGTATTCTTTCAGCAATGCTATGACTATCTGGACATTGCGTTCCGTTGTATAGTGTTTGGGTTCCATACTTATTTCCACCTTGCGTTTACAGAATTTGCGTTGTTACAGGCTATTATCTGCCCTGATATGCAGGCCGATGCTTCTGACAGGAGGAAGCAGGCAGTTTCGGCAACTTCTTCCGGGAGGTAAACGCGACCGATGAGGTTCCCGTCATAGGCAAGATTCCCGTCCGACTTGAATCCTGTCATATCGGAAGCCGTTACCCCCGGTGCCACGGCATTGACCCTGATGCCGTCTTTCGCGAACAGATATGCCAGACCCCGAACCATACTGTTGACGGCAGCCTTGGTATAGCCGTAAGGGCGGAAGTCCGCGGTATCTCCCGTTTCCGACGAGATAAACAGTATCGAACCCTCCCGTTTATTGTCTTTCAACAGTTTGATAAACTCCTGAGTCAGAAAGTACGGTCCTTTGAAATTAGTGTCAATTTGCCTGTCAAAAGTGTCCGGCGTCACGTCAAAGAACATTCCCTCGTGCAGGGAAATGCCGGCATTGTTTACAAGGCAGTTCACGCCTCCCAGTATATCATCTGCCGTTTTGAGGAATTCCGAAAAAGAAGAAGTCGCCGCCACATCCAAAGTCAGGTACTTGCATCCCAGACGTGAAGACGTCTCTTCGAGAGAATCCTCATTTCTGCCACAAATCAGGACATCCGCTCCTTCCGAGACAAATTTTGCCGTCATAGCAGCGCCAAGGCCGTGCCCTCCGCCGGTGATGATAATCTTTTTACCTTTAAGTGTATCATTGGGCTGCAAGACCTGCACATTTGCGATTGTCTTATGAATCGGCTTAAATAGATTGACAAGACGCTTAATGTAATCTAACATGGCCACTAAATTTTTTAAATATATCCTTTGCTTTCTTCTCTACTTTGTCCCGTTCACCCGGAGTAAGCCCGATTGTCATCATTACAACGCCACAGGAAACGACAGATACCCCGCAGGTAATAAATAACCTCGCTATGGATGGTTCTATCAGTTTCACAACAGCAAGCGGCAGAATCAATGCCAACGCCCCAGTAATGTGAGTTCGAAAAACAACCTCCTTAAAATACATTGCGTATGGGATTCCGGTCTTATCGTGGACGAGCCATAGACGCACGTATATCAGAATATAGTAAACGACAAAAAATATCGGATATGCCCAGATTGCCGGTGCGCCAAATTTATAGGCAATCCAAGTGAGAGGAAACGGACTGAACCCGAACACCGCCATCATTATCTGGTACTTTTTTATATCTCCCGTAGCATTTATTAGCGGCAGCAGTGTGCAGCCCAATACTGTTGTCATAGAGGCCAGAATAGTCCACACAACAAAAGCAGATGAACCTTCAGGCGGAGTTTTCAACCAAATTTTCAATATCTGGTCAACCTCAAGCATTATCGGAAGAGATATCACATACATAAGGAAGAACGAGAACTTTGCGCCCCTGCACACAAGCCTGAATGAATCTTCTTTATTCCCAACCGCATACGATTTGACAATCTGAGGATTAATGGCCATCGTGAAATTGTTCACGAACTGGTTTACAGCCCCGTTGACCTGATTCGCAATACCTCGGGCAGCATTTACTACTACCCCAAAAAAGACATTCATCACCATATTGACACCCTGCGTGTTGAACACATAGGCTGTGTTCCCGAAAAAACTCCAGCCAGCGAATCCCCACATCTCCCTGAAAACAGATTTGTCGAATTGGGATTTGCCTCTGCACTCTTCGAATTTTTTCCAACAGTAACCGGCGTAGATAAAGAACAGTATTGTCTGGACAGCCAGAAGCAGAACAGCATATAAAGCCAGCTTATCTACAGCAAATGATGATAAAAGAAATACTATTCCAAGTTTCAGAGCGGCTTCGAGTATGCTTATGTATGCAAATGCCGACATCTTCTCGTGTGCGATTATCGTGGATTTGAACGGGACGGAGAACAGCGAAATGATGAAAGAGATTATCGAGCAATGCAGAACCCACTGTGCGGCATCATATCTTCCATCCGGAATCTGCATCTTATTGTACAAAAACCATATTCCAATAATCTCAGCAAGGATTGCAACGACAACGGCCATCAGGAGCTGAACCTTCAGTGAGGTGGAAAATACCATTCGCAGCCGTTCCTTGTTTCCCTTCCCGAGCTCGACTGTAATGAAGCGGCTGATTGCGCCGGAAAGTGTACTTGACAACATCCCGAACATCGCAACGAAACCACCCACTGCATTATAAACGCCATAGTCCTCGACTCCCAGCACCTGCAGAACAACCCTGCTGGTGTATAGTGATATGCCCAGCAACAGGAACATCCGAAGATACAGCATCATCGTATTCTTCGCAATCCTTCTGTTATTTACAGCGCTGTCGTCCATATCCGGCTAAAAGAAATATTACCGGACCCCGCCTTTCACTGCCTTCCTTATGCAATCAACAATATATTTGACATCTTCGTCCGACACGCAGGGACCGGAGGGAAGACACATTCCGATTTTGAAAATTTCCTCTTCAACGCCGTTGGTATAGACCGGAGCACCGGCATAAACGGGCTGGCAGTGCATAGGCTTCCAAAGCGGGCGGACTTCGATGCCGGCATTGTCGAGAAATATGCGCAAGGCTTCAACATTTGGGTTAGGCTCGCAGTCCGTATGGGGAGTCGATGCTGTGTGAACTACTCCGGCCGCGCCACCGACGGCTCCGCTGACGACTTCAGTGTATGCGCTTTCCTGCCCCTCAATGCTCAGAGAAGGGTCAATTGTAACGGTGTTGAGCCAGTAGTTGCTGCCCTCTGCGGCCCAGTCGGGACCCTTGTGGAAACGGATTCCGGGCATATCGGCAAACGCTTTTTCGTAGAGCCCGGCGACGTGGCGGTGATGGGCTATGTGAGAGGCGGCAACGCTCATCTGCCCGATGCCGATGCCTGCGCAGACATTGCTCATACGGTAGTTGTAGCCGATTTTCTCGTGCTGGTAGTAGGGGAAGCTCTCGCGGTACTGGGTGGCATAGCGCATAACCTCAAGCCACTGGGCATCACTCCCGGTAATCAGGGCTCCGCCGCCGGAAGTGGTGATTATCTTGTTGCCGTTGAACGACATCACTCCGAACTTGCCAAAGGTGCCCATAGCCCTGCCTTTATAGGTCGAGCCGAAGGCCTCCGCGGTGTCTTCAACAACCGGAATGCCGTATTTGTCGGCTATCGTCATAATGGCATCGCAGTCGTAGGGCATACCGTAGAGAGTAACAGGAACGATAGCCTTGGGGTAACGTCCCGATACGGCCTTGCGGTCGAGAATGGCCTTCTCAAGAAGGACGGGGTCCATATTCCAGGTGTCCATTTCGCTGCCGACGAAGACAGGCTTTGCCCCGAGATATGTGACAGGGTGAGCAGAAGCACAAAAGGTGAAGTCCTGGACTATAACCTCGTCCCCTGCACGAACGCCGCAATTGACAAGCGCCAGATGGACGGCTGCGGTACCGCAGGAGAGAGCGACAATGCGCTTGTCTTGTCCGACAAATGCCTCAAGTTTCTTCTCGAATTCATCGACGTTGGGCCCAAGCGGCACCACAAAATTGTCGTCGAAAGCTTTCTGGATATACTTCAGCTCCTGTCTGTCTTCGCTCATGTGCGCAAGACAGAGATATATACGTTTGTTTGATTTTCCTGGGTTCATAGGGCTCTCAAATTTTGCAAAAGTATGCATAATTTTGCAGGATTCATAAAAAAATGTGTCAGGAGGGCTTTGTTATAATAGCCCTTTGAAATGTCTGAAATATGTTGTAACTTTGACCGATTCTAAAACAAGTTGTTATGCGCTACATCAAATATCTTTTGTGCCTGTGCGTTCTTGCCGTGGCGGCCAGTTGCACATCCTATAAGGATATCATCTATTTTCAGGACATCGACGATGTCAACTTGAAGAAATTGACATCCGAGTATGAAGCTGTCATCAAGAAGGATGACAGGCTTACAATCGTCGTGAGCGGTCCCGACAAGACGGTTACAGCCCCGTATAACCTGACATTGAGTGAGATGATTGGCTCGGGCGGATACAGCAGCAATCCCGAGCAGTCAACATTGTCTTATCTCGTGGATGTAGACGGTAACATAGAATTCCCAATTCTCGGCAAGATTCACGTGGAGGGGATGACACGCAGTCAGCTGACGGAATATCTTACCACTGAAATCGGCAAGGACGTGCACGACCCCATCGTATATGTCTCCTTCAGGAACTATAAGATTACAGTGCTGGGCGAGGTCCGTTCTCCCGGAACTTATACCTACGATTCGGAGAGGATAAACATCCTGCAGGCCCTTGGCCGGGCAGGCGACCTCACTTTGACCGCCGAACGTCAGGGAATCCTGCTGATACGTGAAGTTGACGGAAAGCAGGAACACTACAAGATTGACCTCAAGGACAGTCATCTTCTGGATTCTCCGTATTTCTATCTTCAGCAGAATGACGTTATCGTCGTTCCGGCAAGTCCCTCCAGAGTAAAGGCGGCAACGACCAATACCGGTATCTGGAGCGTGCTCCTGTCATCAGTGACCACGGCGCTTGCAGTCGTCTCAATGATAATAACAATCAGCAAGTAACAGTTTATGGAAAACAATAGTAATACCAATCGGGTTCAGGATGAGAGCAACCTCTCCATCCGTGATATTATCGACCTTGTATGGCGTCTTCGGCTTTGGATTGCAATCTCCGCATTTGTCTGCCTGATAATCGGGTTTATTTATGTCCGTATGCAGAACCCTGTATATCAGCGGTCCACCTGCGTGATGCTCAATAACGAGAGCTCTTCCGGCGGTGAGATGTCCGTAGCCGCCGAACTGATGGGTGTCGGATCGAGAAAACGTATCGACAATGAGTTGTTTATCCTCAAGAGTTCCACGATGATGAAGAAAGTCGTCGAGAGACTTGAACTGAACACCAGATATTATCACTACCTGATGCCTGTGGCTGACCGTATGAGAGTATTCCGCGGACTATTTGACTGGAAACTCGTGGAGTATTATAAGGACAACCCCTATTCACTGACAGTCATTGCGGATCCTCTCTATCCGTCCGAACTGCACCCGACCTCGTTCAATCTCACCTTCCGGAACGTGGATTCCAAGTCATTCACGGTCAAGTCAGTTGTCCTGAACGGCAAGAAACAGCGTCTTGAAAAGTCGCGATACAAATATGGAGATATCGTGTCTCTTCCCGGATGCACTTTCAAGCTGGATGTCATCGACGCTTCGGAGATGATTGACCGTGACAGATATTATTGCACGTGGAGTATGCCTTACAATTTGGCGAAAGGGTTCTCCTCAAATCTGAAAGTGGAAATCCAATCCCCCAACAAGAACCGTCAGAGCGATGTCCTGGTAGTATCTTTGGAGGATACCAAATCAGCCAGGGCTGAAGATATATTGAACACCCTTATTGTAATGTCCAATGAGGAGGCACGCAATTACGGCAACATCACCACTCTGAATACTGTGGAGTTTATAGACCAGCGTCTGAGTACGATATCGCGGGACCTGCTGGATGCCGAGAGTGACTTCAAGAGTTATCAGAGATCGAATACCGTGGTGGACCTGAATACACAGTCTCAGGCTTCCATTCAGATTGACCGGCAGAATCAGGCACAGTTGGATGAGGTCAACCTTCAGCTCAAGTTGTTGGAGATGGTGACCGAATCCATCAATGCGAACACTGACGGCAAATTCAGTGTCATACCTGCGAACATCGGTGTGACGGATGCCGGGCTCAACAGCATCATCACGAACTACAACACGATGGTATCTGAACGCAACCGGATGGTCTCGAATTCAAGTGAATCCAATCCCCGGGTACTCAGTCTCAATACCCAACTTTCCGACCTGAGGCAAAGCATAGAGGTTTCCATTTCCAACCTGAACAAGATGTATCACATCCGTCAGAGGGAACTCACCAGAATGCTTCAACTCGGTAAGAGTGAACTTGCGAACATCCCGCAGCAGCAGTTTGAGATTCAGCAGTTCAACCGTCGTCTCGGCGTAATCGAGCCGCTTTATCTGCTGTTGCAGCAGAAGCGGGAGGAGGCTCAGATTCAGATGTATTCACAGATGGACAATTTCCGTCTGATAGAACCTGCCAACGGCAGTGGCGGGCCGGTCCGTCCCAATGCGATGAGAGTCTATCTGTTGTCCGTGTTACTCGGTTGCTGCCTGCCTGTTGGGTATGTCTGGGCACGTATGCAGTTGCGTACCACTGTCGAGACAAGGAAGGACGTGACGGACCGTATTCAGGGTGCCAACGTGTTTGCTGTGATTCCTCACTGCCCGGAAACAGTTGGAGCACTGATCAAGCGCAACAGCAGGGATGCGATGTCTGAGTCATTCAGGAATCTGCGTACCAACCTCCAATACCTCAACGGGGCCAGGGTCATACAGGTAACATCGTCCATTATGGGCGAGGGCAAGACCTTCATTGCCTCGAATCTGGCTCTGTCCATCGCACACCTGGAGAAGAAAGTTCTGCTTATCGGTATGGATATCCGCAAGCCAAGGCTCGACAAGGTCTTCCCCAACGACAATCTCAACAGGAACAACACCGTTGTGGGCTACCTGATTGGAAAATGCAATAATCTTGACCTGCTGGTCAACCATACGGCGGAGAGCCACCATCTTGACGTCATTTACGCCGGAATGGTTCCGCCGAACCCGACCGAGTTGCTTTCTCAGGGGCGGGAGGCTGATATCATAAGATATTTCCGCGACAGATACGATTATATTATCCTGGACTCCGCTCCTCTGCTACCCGTATCCGACTCATTGATTATCAACGAATATGCGGATGCCACCATCTACACGATTCGTGCAAACAAGACCCCTCTTGCAATGCTCAACGACGTGGATGAAGCCGTTCACAGCACTACCAAGCCGATGAAACCCGTCAATTTTGTTCTCAACGATCTTGACGGATCCTCATCCAAATACCGTTATGGTTATGGTTATGGTTATGGTTATGGTTATGGTTATGGTTATGGTTATGGTTATGGTTATGGTTATGGTTATGGTTATGGTTATGGTTATGGTTATGGCTATGGCTATGGCTATGGTGAGGAGGGTGAGCATACACATAGCCATAGGCACTTACATGACCATAAAGTCATCCGGAAACTGATAAAGGATAAATCTAAGGATAAAAACAGCTGATGAAAGTCCGCAATGCCGACATTCACAACCACCTTCTACCGGGGGTGGATGACGGTTTTCAGCATATGGACGACTCGCTGAAAGCGATAGAGCGTATGGCGGAAGCCGGATGCAAGGATTTCGTTTTTACACCTCATCTGAACCCTGACGTCTATCCCGATGTTGGTGAGGTCCGTCTCCGCGAAGTATATGAAGAGTTCCGGCAATGCATCCCTTCGGAATGGGGAATAACCACCGCGCTTTCTGCGGAGTATATGGTAGTGAACGGGTTTGAGGACCGAGTATCCTCGCGTGCCGATGAATTGCTGACATATTCGGACGGATCCATTCTTATCGAGATGTCGTATTATTTCCGAAGCCAGAATCTGGAAAGTGCCGTATTCGAGTTGAATATGGCCGGGTTGAGGCCTATTGTCGCTCACCCCGAGAGATATTCCTATATGGCGGAGTGTCTGGAGGATTTTGATAGTCTGTATGACAGAGGATGTCGTTTTCAGATAAACTATCTTTCTCTCACCGGAGCCTATGGCCCCGAATCAATCCGGATTCTGAAATATCTCCAGAAAAACGGAATGTGTGATTTCTTCTCTTCTGACCTTCATTCCCTAACGCAACTTGACAGGATATTGGACGGCAGAATCATATTTCCTTTGAGAAAGTTCAGAAATATCTGACAAAAAAAGGTCAGGCAAATCGCCTGACCTTTTTGGTATTCCGCACCGTCAGTTACTTCACGAAGTACTTCTGGTTGTGTTTCAGTTTGAGAACTTCATCTGCATTGGCTTCACCGCACTTTCCTGCCTTTGCAAAACACTCTTCGGCAGCAGCGGCGTCACCTGTTGCAAGGTAGCAGCATCCGAGGTTGTTGAGGATTTCAGGTGCTGAACCGGCTTTCTTGTAATGCTTGATGGCGGTTTCGAAATCGCCTCTCTCGTATGCCTTGAGAGCTGCTACTGCGTTGAGGTTCTCATCATCAGGGTAGAGGGTAAGACCCTTTGCGGTTACGCTGGCGTCATACTCCTGAAGGGCCCAGGCGGTATAGTCATCTGCTGAAAGGCCTTTGGGGTCAACGGCATAGATTTTCTTCGCGTCTGCAAGATCGAACTGCTTTGCCCTGTAGGTAACAACGCACTCTGCGAAGCGGCTGATGGGGTAAACTTCATTGAAGATTACTCTGTAAGGCTTGCCACCGGCGATGGCCTTGATGGCAGCCTCGCGTTTGTCAAGGTTGCTGTTCGCTGCGATTGCATCCTTGATGGCTGCTCTTGAATCTGCAACCACTGCATTGTCAGTTTCATTGACAAATTCTATGATTGCATCCCAGTATTCACCGTTACCTCTTGTGTGGTAGAGGTTTTCATCGTATTTGTATTTGTCGGCGATGATCTTCTTGACAGTGGCGGCGCGTTTCTCGGAGAGAGCCTGGTTGTAGGCAACGCCTGATTCGGGAGATGCCCATCCGTTGATGTCAATGCTTGATACCTTATAGTTGGTCTCGTCAAGAGCATCGAGAACTGCGATGGCGTCAGCGTTCTTGAGATATGAAGCGACCTTTGCAATACCGTTGACAGGATAGAAGAGCTGAGTCTTCACAATACGGGGAGCGGCGTTTGAAGGGTCGGGAAGAGTGATTGCGTAATCGGCCGGAACGGGATTGATTTCATAAGGTTTGCAGACCACGTCGCATACAAACTCTTCACCGGGATATCCTGCGATGCATCTCCTGCCGCCATAGGTGGCTTTCTGTGTGGTGACACGGAATTTTGACTCGTCAAAGCGTGTGTTGAAGAAGAACTGTTTGCAAGTTGTGAAAGTGAAGGGGGTTCCCTTTTCGAGGTTGAAGATACGTACGTCGCTGGGATCGCACACTCCTTCAATTTTCTTTGCAACCCAACTGTCAAGTCCCTTTCTGGAAGCACCGTTGAGAACTACCATCTCCACGACGTGTTTTTCGTTGTCGTTCTTGACTACCGGGGTGATGATGAGGGTTTCGCACTCCTCGATTGCGTCAGCGGCCACCGTTACGGTATAACATGCCTTCACAATGTCATTCTGAGCATAAACCTCTTTGACGTCAACGGTAACCTTCCCGTTGCTCAGGCTGTAGGTGTCACCAGCAAGGACAGAGAATGTTGAGACGATAGCTAATGCTATAACTGTCAACATTTTACACATTTTTCTCATTGTTGTTCTTTTTAGTTTATTATTGTTAATAATCAATGTCTTACTTTCTCAAAAGTATATTTCATCCAAAGGTATGAAAAATTCCATTAAAAACATCTTTATTTTCCAAAAAAAGTTTTCGATAAGGTTTAAAACAGGCCCATAATGATTATCTTTGCACAAACATGAAATGATTATGTTGAGAAAATTGCGTATTACACTTGCGGCCATATCGTTTGTCATAATATTGCTGCTCTTCGCCGTTCCTGAGGGCGCTGCCCGGGAATGGTTCGGTTGGATAGCCGATATCCAGTTTCTTCCCGCTGTGATGGCGGCGAATTTCGTTGTCGTCGCCGCTTTGATAATTGTAACTCTGCTTTTCGGCAGGGTCTACTGTTCCGTCATCTGCCCTCTCGGCATAATGCAGGACATCATATCGTTCTTGAGCGGCAAAAGGAAAGGGAAGGCGCTCCGCTTCGGATACAGGAAGGAACGGATGCTGCGCTATGGCATCCTCGCTCTGTTCGTGGTTCTTATGGTGCTGGGTTTGAGCTCTATAGCGGTGCTGATAGCTCCTTATAGCGCCTTCGGCAGGATTGTTTCGATTGCAACCGGATCCCCTGTTTCCATTGCCGTCGCCCTGGTCACGTTCCTCGTTGTTGCGGGGCTTGCCTGGTGGAAAGGGCGTATGTGGTGCAATACCGTCTGCCCTGTCGGGACGGTGCTGGGATTCTTCTCGAGGTTCTCCCTCTTCCGTCCGGTGATTGATACTGAAAAGTGCATCGGATGCTCGAAATGCGCGAGGAAATGCAAGGCTTCCTGCATCAATGACAAGGAGCACAGCATCGATTACAGCAGGTGCGTGGCCTGTATGGACTGCATCTCCAACTGCTCCGCCGGTGCCATCAGATACACCTTGCGCGGAAAGTCAGGATGCGGCGTCGCCTCAAAGGATGCAAGTTGCAATGCCCCTGCAGACAAAGGACGCCGTGCGGCTCTCTCGATAATAGGAATGGCAACTGCAGGGAGTGTAATCAAGGCACAGGAGCGGAAAGGTGACGGCGGTCTGGCAGTGATAGAGAAAAGGGTTGTTCCTCCCCGTGAGGTGAAGCCCGTTCCGGCAGGCAGCAAGGGGGTGGAGCACTTCTCCGACAGATGCGTTTCCTGCCAATTATGTGTAAAATCCTGCCCCAATCACGTCCTCAGCCCTTCATCGTCCCTTGAAAATTTCCTTCAGCCGGAGATGTCTTTCGAGAACGGCTATTGCCGCCCCGAGTGTACCGTGTGCAGCGAGGTCTGTCCGGCAGGGGCGATTACTCAAATTTCCGAGGAGGAGAAATCCTCCATACAGATCGGACACGCTGTATGGATTGCTGCGAACTGCGTTGTCCTGACCGATGACGTAAATTGCGGGAACTGCGCAAGGCACTGTCCTTCAGGTGCAATCACAATGGTCCCTTCAAATCCTGGTGATGAAAGGAGCCGTATGATACCATCTGTTGACACGGAGAAATGCATCGGGTGCGGAGCCTGCGAGCATCTTTGCCCGGCGCGTCCCTTCGGTGCCATATATGTAGAAGGTCATCTTGTTCATAAAGAAATCTAGGAGGGTCAGCACTATGAAAAATTACATCAGCAGACGGGAATTCTTCAAAACGGCAACTCTTGCGGCCGCTGCAACGGCGGGTGTTGCCTGCACGGAAAAAAGTTCAGTCAGCGCCGTGGCCGGCAGAACAGAAGGGTCCGGCAGGATGACGTACCGCAAGGACAAGGACGGTCAGGATATCTCCATCCTGGGGTATGGCTGCATGCGATGGCCGATGAAAGATAATGGCCAGGGCAAGGAGGTGGTCGATCAGGAGGCCGTGGACCGTCTCGTGGACTATGCCATCGCCCACGGGGTGAACTACTTCGATACGGCTCCGGTCTATCTCCAGGGTCAGTCAGAGGCTGCCACCGGCCTCTCCCTCAAACGCTATCCCCGCGAATCCTGGAAAATTGCCACGAAGCTCTCCAATATGAGAGGTACTCCGACAAGGGAATCCTCCATTGAGATGTATCACGCGTCCTTGAGGAACCTGCAGGTGGATTACATAGATTTCTACCTGCTGCACAGCATATCAAGCGTGGAATCCTATCAGAAACGTTTCATTGACACGAAGGTGCTGGATTATCTGCTTGAGGAGAGGGAGAAGGGGAATATCCGCAATCTCGGTTTCTCCTGTCACTGTGACCGCCGGACCTTCGACTTCCTGATGGCCGAGCACGAAAAATATCATTGGGATTTTGTCCAGATACAGATGAACTACATTGATTGGATAGAGGATGCCGAGTATCTTTATTCTGAACTGGAAAAGAGGAATATACCTGTGGTCATAATGGAGCCGCTTCTGGGCGGACGGCTGGCAAAGATACCCCAGTACTGCTCGGTGGAACTGCAGAAACGCCGTCCCGGCGATTCAATCGCCTCCTGGGCATTCCGGTTCTGCGGCACGTTCCCCGGCGTTATGACCGTGCTCAGCGGAATGACCTATATGGAGCATCTGCAGGACAATCTCAAGTCGTTCTGCCCGCTGGAACCGCTCTCGGAGGAGGATCTCAAAACTCTTGAACACATCGCGGCGGAATATGTCAGATTCCCCCTGATTCCCTGCACGGACTGCAAATATTGTATGCCGTGCCCCTACGGGGTGGATATTCCGGGCGTTTTCAGACATTACAACAAGTGTCTCAACGAGGGTCTGATGGTCAATGACAAGGCTGACCCCGGATACAGGAAGGCCCGCAGGGCATACCTTGTAAGTCTGGACCGCAACGTTGAGAAGCTCCGTCAGGCAAACCATTGCATCGGCTGTGGACAGTGCACTTCCGCCTGTCCTCAGAGAATCAGGATTCCCGCGAATATGAGCAAGATAGATGCATATGTGGAGAATTTGAAAAGAAACAGATAAATCAAAAATATGAAAAGACTATTCGCAATTATGGCTATAGTATCGGCCCTTGCATCGTGCAGCCGCACGAACCCTTTCCTTGAAGAGTGGAACACTCCCTTCGGAATCCCTCCGTTCGAACAGATAACCGAGGCGGACTACCTGCCGGCAATCGAGGCCGGAATAAAAGAGGGCCGCGAAAATATTCAGTCAATCATCGACAATCCGGATGCCCCCACTTTCGACAATGTGATTGCGGCATACGACAAGTCGTCCGAACTGACGGGAAAGGTCGTGGGCGTCCTGTTCAATCTCGCCGAGACCGACATGACTCCCGGTCTGGAGGATATCGTTGCCAAGGCGACTACGATGCTTTCCGAATTTGAAAACGAAGTGACGTTCAATGCGGCTCTTTTCGCCAAGGTCGAGGCTGTCTACAAACAGAAGGATGCGCTTTCTCTCACTCGCGAGCAGCAGATGGTGCTTGACAGAATTTACCGTTCCTTCGCGGACAACGGAATTGCTCTTGACGCTGAAGGACAGGCCCGTATGAAGGAAATCAATACGGAACTCTCCTCCCTGAGCCTTACTTTCGGAAACAACCTTCTGAAGGAGAACAACGCCTTCAAGGCCGAGTTCAACGTGGCCATATCCGAGTATCCCGAGGCGATGGCCACCACTGAAGACCGCTCCCTCCGCGAGAAGATGTTCCGCGCATATTCCTCACGCGGCAACAACGGCAATGAGTTCGATAACAAGGAGCTGATACTCAAGATACTGACACTTAAGGAAGAGCGCGCCAGGCTTCTGGGGTACGACAACCCCGCCGCACATATTCTCAGCGACAAGATGGCAAAGACCCCGCAGGCGGTGGATGATTTTCTTGCCAACATTATGAAATATGCTGTCGCGAGGGCAAAAGAGGAGGTGACGGATATGCAGGAGGTGATGGATGCCGACATCGCCGCCGGCAAGGTGGAGAAGGGAGCGAAGATTCAGCCCTGGGACTGGTTCTACTATTCCGAGAAGGTGCGCAAGGCGAAGTATGCCCTTGACGAGGAGCAGACAAAGCCTTATTTCAAGATGGAGAACGTCCGCGAAGGCGTGTTCCTGAATGCGACGAAGCTCTATGGCCTTCAGTTCGAGCCCGTGGCCGAAGCCCCGAAGTATCATCCCGAGGTTGAGGCGTTCAAGGTCAGTGATTCCGACGGCTCTCTCATAGGTATACTTCTGACCGACTATTTCCCCCGCGAGAGCAAGAGGGGAGGGGCTTGGATGAACAATGTCCGTGAGCAGAGAATCGGCGACGACGGCAGTGACATCAGACCGATAATCGTGAATGTGGGCAACTTCAACAAGCCTGACGGGGAAAATCCTTCGTTGCTCAGTCTTGACAATGTCGAGACTATGTTTCACGAATTCGGACACGCTCTCCACGGCCTGCTCAGCAAATGCACCTATTCCACTGTCAGCGGAACTTCCGTTGCCCGCGACTTTGTCGAACTTCCTTCACAGATTGACGAGAACTGGGCATATCAGCCCGAACTTCTCGCCTGCTATGCGAAGCATTATCAGACGGGCGAGGTGATTCCGGACGAACTTGTGAAGAAGATTCTGGCCGCCAAGACATTCAATGCAGGGTTCAGGACCGCCGAGCTTTGCGCCGCCTCCATTCTTGATATGAAATGGCACGAACTGAGTTCCGTCGAAGGCATCGACATAGAGGAATTTGAAAGGAAAGTCTGCAAGGAGATGGGTCTCATCGACGAGATAATTCCCCGCTACCGCACGACCTATTTCAACCACATCTTCAACAGCGGCTACAGCGCAGGATACTACAGCTATCTGTGGGCTGAGGTGCTTGACAAGGATGCTTTCGAACTCTTCAAGCAGAAAGGCGTGTATGACAGGGAAACTGCGATGAGTTTCCGTCACAATATTCTCGAAAAGGGTGGAAGCGATGAGCCGATGACCCTCTACAAGAATTTCCGAGGAGCCGAGCCTGACGGGGACGCGCTTCTCCGCGCCCGCGGTCTGAAGTAATAGTTAACAGCTTCTAAATGACTGTGCAGAGGAGGGTTGCGGAACTGCAGGAAAGGACCTTCACAGTCGCATAGTCACCCGGTTTGAGACCTGTGTCCGGAAAGACGCAGGTCTTGTTTTGTGAGGTGCGGCCTACAAGTTCCCTGTCGGAACGCTTCGAGCGCCCTTCAACGAGAACTTCGAAAGTCTTTCCGATACATTCCTGATTTCTCTCCAGTGATATGGCGTTCTGCAGGGCGATGATTTCGTTAAGCCTTGCCGTCTTGACCTGCTGCGGCACGTCATCGGGGTATCTGCGGGAAGCCTTCGTGCCGGGCCTTTCCGAATACTGGAACATAAAAGCCCCGTCGAAACGGACCTCCCTGAACAGCGAGAGCGTCAAGGCGTGGTCCTCCTCCGTCTCCGAGCAGAATCCCGCTATCACGTCCGTGGTTATGGCACAATCCGGCAGAATCTCCCTGATTTTCGCAATCCTGCCCAGATAATGCTCCCTTGTGTATTTGCGGTTCATCTTCTCCAGCAGGGTCGAACTTCCGCTCTGCACTGGGAGATGGATGTGCCTGCAGATGTTGTCATACCGTGCCATTGTGTGCAGGACCTTGTCACTCATATCCTTGGGATGGGAGGTGGAGAACCGTATCCTGACCCCGGGGTCGAGAAGAGCCACCTTTTCAAGCAGGTCGGCGAAATCCACGGTCACGGCGCCATCCTGCGGGTCGGTCCAGCAGTAGGAATCGACGTTCTGCCCCAGAAGGCTGATTTCGCGGTATCCGCTGCTGATGAGGACCTTGGCCTCTTCAATGATTGACTCCGGTTCACGGCTGCGCTCCGGACCTCTGGTGAACGGTACGATGCAATATGAGCAGATGTTGTTGCATCCCCTCATAATGGATATGTATGCGCTGACGCCGCCCTTGTCCATTCTGGTGGGCAGAATGTCGCTGTAGGTCTCCACGCGGGAGAGCGTCGTGTCCATCTGCTTGCCGTATCGTGCCACGTTGTCTATCATAGCCGGAAGATTCCTGTATGAATCCGGACCGGCGACAATGTCAACCACCGGGTGCCTGAGCAGATCTTCCTTCATCCTCTGGGCCATACAGCCCAGCACTCCGACAATCACACCGTCCCTTTTCTTCTTTTCCAGACGGAAGACGTCGAGCCTTCCCAGAATCCTCTGTTCCGCATTGTCCCTGACCGAGCAGGTGTTGACCAGAATCACGTCGGCCTGTGATATGCTGTCGCACAGGCTGTATCCGACCTTCTTCAGGATCGTGAGCACGACTTCGCTGTCGCTCACGTTCATCTGACATCCGTATGTCTCAATAAACACTCTCATACTCATATCCCGCAAAGTTATAAATTTATTATATTTGTGCGGAAAATCAATCGAACGATAATGAAACGCATACTATATTCACTTCTGCTTTCCGCTATGATGCTGGCCGGTTGTACCGATCCCGACAAGATGCCGGTAATCACCAACGTCAACCTCGATCATTTCGGAGGCGTCGGTTTTGCGGAGGACGGCAGGGTAATCACATATGCCACTTTGACAGTGAATTATGTCAGCCCCTCCCCGAAACAGATAGAGATATTGAACGTTCTGGGGTCGGTCCGTTCCGGGGACGGCAAGCTGATTTCCACAATCTCAATGCCTGTCGGGGACGTAATTGTCATCAAGCCGGAAAGTGAAGATTCTTTCACACAGTCCTTTAGCGTGAAGATGGAGGGCTCTCTGCTCCAGATGGTCGCGGGAGGACTTTCAGCCTTGAAAACCGGGAACCTGGACGTTGATGCCGACTTCCGCTACGGAAACCACAAAAGACATTTTTCAAAACGTGGCATACCTCTTGAAGATATCGTTCGCAAGTACCAGATAAAGTCCGACAGATGACAGGCATACTGAAATATATTTTTACCCTGGTTTTCCTGATGGCCGTGGCCGCAGGCCAGACACGTGCACAGAATGTGACGGAGCAGGTTGTCTATGATTCGACATACACATACGTGGCCCCCCTCGTAGATTCGTCCCTTGTCGGTAAGGATATGTTCTCGGTGGTTGAGGTCCATCAGTCAGATGCAGTCAGAAATGCATTTGAAAGATATAAAGAGGAGAACAGGGAGAGGAAGATTACAGGCTACAGGGTCAGGATTTTCTTTGACAACAGCCAGGAGGCCAGGGTAAGATCCGAATCCGTCGCCCGCGAATTTGCTGCGGAACATCCCGAAGTCAGAGTCTACAGAAGCCATATCAATCCCTATTTCAAGGTAACGGTTGGTGATTTCAGGTCCCGAATCGAGGCCATGGCATTTGCAAAGACCATAAGTGACAAATATCCTTCAGTTTTTCTGGTGAAGGAAAATATCCAGTATCCGGAGATTTAGAAGCCGTATGCTCAAACAGACTTTACAACAGAAGCAGACTCAGAAACTCTCCCCCCAGCATCTGATTGCCATAAAACTGACCGAGCTTACCCAGCAGGAACTGGAGCAGCGGGTCAGCAAGGAGGTGGAGGAGAATCCTATGCTTGAGGAGTCGGCGGATGATACCGAGGGCGAGGAGGAGTCCAGAGTGATCTCGTTGAGCGAATATTCAAATAACGACCCCACCCCCTCATACAAGTTGTATGTCAACAACCAGGGCCGCGATGCCAGGCCCGAATACAACACTTTCTCCGTCAAGGAGAGTTTTCACCAAAGTCTGGAGACCCAGCTCGGATATCTGCATCTGGATGAGCGCCGGCACGAGATAGCGCTATTCATCATCGGTATGCTTGATTCTGACGGATACCTTCGCCGGGATCTGGATTCCCTTGTCGATGACATATCTTTCCGGCTCAACATAGAGACGGATGCGGATGAAGTCGAGGATATACTTTTCAAGATTCAGGATTTCGAG
>JAZUKB010000053.1:0-8320 GCA_045643085.1 Candidatus Cryptobacteroides sp. | reverse complement strand
ATCCAGGCTGCTGGTGATATTTCTCCTAACGTTGTCGCAGGTGGTATGAAAGTCGCTTTGATCACCACAGTCGGTGGTTTGATCGTCGCTATGATCCTTCAGGTGTTCTACAACTACATCCTCGCAAAGATCGACTCTATCACAATCGATATGGAAGATTCTTCAATCTGCCTCATCGATGCACTCACCAAATTCAACGCTAAGAAGTAATTTCGCTTAACAGCACACTTACAATGAAGAATTATAGTAAAATATTCAAACTGATAATGCTGGCGTTGATCGTTGTCAGCGCAGTTGTCACCGTCATCGGCTTCGTAGCCGGTTTCGAGAGCAACGGCGGTAGCATGACCGATCTTCTCCTCTATTGGACCTATGCGATGATCGCCATCACAGTGCTCGCACTCGTCGGCTTCGGCATCGTCATCGGTTACAAGAACAATCCGAAGAGCCTCTTCAAGGGCGCCATCGTGATTGTAGCAGTAGCAGTGGTCTGCTTCCTGGTATACCTCATTTCTCCGGGAGCACCGGCAGTAGGGCTTACAAACCTTACTCCAAGCCACTCAGAACTCAAGCTTACTGATACTATGCTTAACCTTACTTATATCGCAGGTGTTGCCGCCATCCTGGCCATCATCGCAGGTGAGGTTGTAATGTCAGTCCGTAACAAACAGGCTAAAAAGTAGATTACTATGGGTAGCAAGAAAACACCTGCAATAAATTCAAGTTCTACAGCTGATATCGCGTTCCTTCTGCTGTGCTACTTCCTTATGACCACCACGATGGGATCGCAGACCGGCCTCAGCCGTCGTCTCCCTCCTATGCCAGACAAGGATCAGAAGGTAGAGGACCAGAAAGTCAACCGTCGTAACATCATCATCGTACGAATCAACGCAGCTGACAGACTTTTTGCCGGTACTGAAGCCCTGGAAATCGGACAATTGAAAGATAAAATCAAGGATTTCCTTTCCAACCCGACCGACGATCCTACACTTCCTGAGAAGGAGCTCAAGGACATCGAAGGATATGGCGAGTGCTATGTCTCAAAGGGTGTGATCTCCTTGCAGAACGACCGTGGTACAAGTTACCAGGCGTACATCGCAGTTCAGAACGAGCTTGTAAAGGCCGTCAACGAACTTCGTGATGAGTTCTCAAGAAGGGCATATGGAAAGAAGTTCGCCAGCCTTACAGAAGAGCAACAGGATATCGTCAAGAAGGCTGTTCCTCAGAACATTTCCGAGGCAGAGCCTAAGGACGTAGGACAAAAGAGATTCTAGGAGGATAAATTATGTCAAAATTCGGTGGAAGTAACAACAAGAAAGAGGTGCCGGCAGTAACGTCGAGCTCCCTCTCCGATATCGTGTTTATGCTCCTGTTCTTCTTCATGGTGACTACTCAGCTCCGCGAGACTGAGAACAAGGTCATCGTGAAAATGCCTGAAGCTTCCGAGGTCGTCAAGCTTGAAAGAAAAGACCTTGCTTCATACATCAACATCGGTCAGCCTACAGCCCAGTACAGGGCACAGTACGGTACCGAGTCACGTATCCAGCTGAACGATTCTTTCAAGACAACAGACGACATCCGCGACTTCATCGCCGCAGAGCGTGAGTCAAAGAGCGAGGCTGACCGCCAGTTCATGACAGTCAACATCAGGGCTGACCAGGATGTCCGTATGGGTATCGTTTCCGACGTTAAGCAGGAGCTCAGACGTTGTTCCGCGCTTAAGATTATGTATTCCGCAAGGAAGCCGGCAGAGTAATATCTGTCAATGACTATACGAGCAGCCCCCTTTATGAGGGCTGCTTTTTAAAATATAAACAGTAAAAATGAAAATCAGAGTCAAGGATTTGCTCGGAATGAAACCGGGCCAGGAGGTACAGGCCAAGGGATGGGTCCGCACCAAGAGAGGTAACAAGGAAATTGCATTCATCGCCCTCAACGACGGTTCCACCATCAACAACATACAGATAGTGGTCGACAAGACGCGCATTGACGAGACTATCCTGTCCAAGGTGACGACAGGAGCCTGCATCTGCGCTCAGGGCAAGCTCGTCGAGTCCGTCGGAAGCGGACAGGCAGTGGAGATCCAGGCCGACAGCATCGAAGTCCTTGGAGAGTGCGATCCTATGCGCTATCCGCTGCAGAAGAAAGACACTTCCTTCGAGTATCTCCGCACCGTTGCACATATGCGTCCGCGCACGAACACCTTCGGGGCAGTCCTCAGACTCCGTTCACAGATGGCATACGCCATCCACGAATATTTCCACAGCAGAGGGTTCGTATATCTGAACACCCCGCTCATCACCGCATCCGACTGCGAAGGCGCAGGACAGATGTTCCAGGTGACCACGCTTGACCTGAACAACGTCCCAAAGAACAAGAAGGGCGAACCTGACTTCTCAAAGGACTTCTTCGGAAAGCAGACCAGCCTCACCGTGAGCGGCCAGCTCGAAGGAGAACTTGGAGCGACGGCGCTCGGCAACATATACACTTTCGGACCGACGTTCCGCGCCGAGAACTCCAACACGCCAAGGCACCTTGCCGAATTCTGGATGATTGAGCCGGAAATGGCGTTCTATGACATCAAGGACAATATGGACCTCGCGGAGGATTTCATAAAGAGCCTTGTAAAATATGCACTTGACAACTGTTATGACGACATAAAGTTCCTCAACGACCGCTACGATGACACCCTCATCGGAAGGCTTCAGGGCGTAATCGGAACTGAATTCGTCAGACTTCCATACACAGAGGGTGTACGCATCCTCGAAGAAGCCGTCGCAAACGGCCATAGCTTTGAATATCCGGTATCCTGGGGCGTCGATCTCCAGAGCGAACACGAGAGGTTCCTCGTGGAGGAGCACTTCGGCAAGCCGGTCATCCTCACGGACTATCCTAAGGACATCAAGGCATTCTATATGAAGCAGAACGAGGACGGCAAGACTGTCCGCGCGATGGACGTACTCTTCCCTAAGATCGGTGAAATCATCGGCGGTTCCGAGAGAGAGGCATCGATGGAGAAGCTTGACGCGAGGATCGAGGAGCTGAAGATGTCCAGGAAGAATCTCGAATGGTATCTCGACACGCGCCGTTTCGGAAGCTGCCCTCACAGCGGCTTCGGACTCGGTTTCGAGAGACTTCTGCTCTTCATCACCGGAATGCAGAACATCCGTGACGTGATTCCTTTCCCTCGTACACCGAAGAACGCTGAATATTAACAGTTATGCTCGTAATAGGTATCGCCGGAGGATCCGGCTCAGGAAAGACCACCGTCGTGAGCGCAATACGCTCGCGCCTTAAGGAGAACGTCGTCGTAATCCCTCAGGATTCCTACTACAAGGACATAAGCGACCGTTCCGACAGTGAGAAGAGGACCTACAATTTCGACCATCCCGATGCGATAGACTGGAAGCTCCTGTGCCAGCAGCTCAAGGAGCTGAAAGAAGGCAAGACCATCGAGCAGCCGGTATATTCGTACATATCCTGTTCCCGCTCGAAGACGGAGACCGTGACCGTACATCCGGCCGACGTCATCATAATCGAGGGCATCCTCATATTCACCTGCAAGGAACTGTGCAAGCAGATGGATATCAAGATATTCGTCGATGCCGATGATGACGACCGCCTGATGCGTGTTATGGAGCGCGACATCATAGAGCGCGGCAAGGACGTGCACTGGATCATCGAGAGATACACCAACACCGTCAAGCCGATGTACCTGCAGTTCATCGAGCCGAGCAAGCGGTATGCCGACATCATCATACCCGAGGGCGGACAGAACATCGTGGCCATCGACATCATAACGGCATCCATAGAAAAAGAATTCAAGAATCTCAAGTGAGACCGCTTCCCAAAGAAGACAAAGCCGGACTATATGTCACCGTCATAGTACATCTGGTGGTGCTTATCGTCCTGCTGATAGCCGGACTGGGCAGCACAATCAAGAAAGAGAGCAGCTTCGTCCTCGACTTCTCAAAGGTCGAGGAGCTCGAGAAGTTGCAGCGGGAGCTCGCCCTGCAGCAGCAGGTCAACGACAAACTCAACCGTATGTTGGCGGAAGAGGGCATCGGAACGTCTCCGGTACGGAACGTAACCGTGGACCGTGGCTCGCTCAAGGACGACAGGGGCACCGATGCCGAGCAGCTCTACAAGGATGCCGAGCGCCTGCAGCAATCCCTGGACAAGACATTCAACAGGAGCGAGGACGACGACATAGCCGAAATCCCTTCCGAGAAGCCCGCAGAGCAGCAAAACAAAAAGAGCCAGGACACACCCGCCTACAAAGGACCGTCCGTACTCTCCTGGACGCTCGAGGGCAGAAAAGCCAGCAAGCTCCCGATTCCGGCCTACAGATGTATGGGTGCGGGAGAAGTGAAAGTCCTGATAACGGTTGACAATTCCGGTACTGTCACGGGAGCCAAAGTGGACGAGACCGCGTCATCCGCTGACGCCTGCCTCCGCAGCTACGCAGTACGGGCAGCAAGACTGAGCAAATTCTCCGCAGACCCGAAAGCCCCCGCCAGACAGACAGGAGACATCATCTACCAGTTCATTGCCCAATAGCCTTGAGCCAGATATTGTCAACAGGCAGATAAAGGTGATAGAAGGCATTGTCTCCGAGGCGGCTGTATCTTCCGACAAGTGCCCTGACCTGGGCCATCATATAATCCCTTTCGGCAGGCCAGCCCTCATCCGGCACAAGCCCGTCCTTGGCCTTTGCGAAGGCCAGGAAGCGCGACTCGAGCGAAGACGAGTCAAGATATCGCAGAAGCTCCTGATAGTCCTCTATTGTCCCCAAATCAGCCTTATGGGCATCAAAGAACGATGAAGCGAACCTCATCGCGGTCGCCTTACGGTTACAACTGATATAGAAGTTCGAAGCCCGGGTCGTATCGACAGGCACGAAGACATCCGGGATTATACCGCCGTTCTCCAACTTCATACTATCGGCCTCCATCATCTCCCCCTCATCGTACCTCTTATAGACCTCATAGGCATAGTCCTCGCTGTACGGCTTCTGCAGACATCTTCCGGACGGAGTGTAGAACCTCGCAACAGTGAGCCTGACGGCAGAACCGTCCGAAAAATACACCGGTTCCTGCACCAGACCTTTTCCGAAGGAGCGTCTGCCGATGATCTGCCCGCGGGCATTGTCCTGGATGGCTCCCGCGAAAATCTCGCTCGACGAAGCCGAGCCCTCGTTTATCAGCACCGTAAGCGCCACATCCTGAAGCAGGCCGTTGCCGTCGGCATTGAAGTCCTCCCTCTCACGGTGCAGACCTTCGATATACACGATAGGGTCGCCCTTTCCGAGGAACAGGTTTGCAAGCAACAGAGCCTGGTCGAAGAATCCTCCGCTGTTGTCCCTTATGTCGAGCACCATCCTTGTCATACCCTTCTCGAGCAAGTCATAGCCGGCAGTGACGACCTCCTTGTATGTCGTGCGCGCAAACTTCGACAGCCTCAGATAGGCAGTTGTGTCATCCACCATAAACGCACAATCGACAGAATGAGTAGGGATCTTGCCCCTGGTTATCTCGAACGGAATCATCTCCCCTTCCCTGCTCACGGTAACGGTCACCTTGGTCCCGGAAGGACCCTTCATCCGGCGTACCATACTGTCCTGCGGATAATTCACACCCGCTATCACGACACTGTCCACCTTGATGATGCGGTCCCCGCTCAGCAGGCCTATCTTCTCCGACGGTCCGCCCGCTATGACCTCGATTATCACCGCAGTGTCATTCGGCACGTTGAACTGTATGCCAATACCGTCAAAAGAACCTGCCAGGTCCTCCTCGCTCTGAGCAAGATCCACTGGCGGCATATAGACACTGTGCGGATCCAGTTCACCGAGAGCCGCATCTATCGCGGCCCTGGAAACGGTCTCATAATCCACCGAATCCACATAGTTCTCGCTTATACTCTGGAGCACAAGCTCAAGCTTGCGCCAATCCCCGTCAGCCTTAAGCTTCCTGTTCTGCTGCTGATACCTGTCGAACGTGGCCACAGCAAGCGCGCCTATCACTATACCCAGCACTGCGGCCAGAGCCGGAAACCATTTCTTCATCATTCCTCAACTTTTTCAATCTCGATACCCGCCCTTCTGAGAAGGTCAATACCATCGGTAAGGCGGTACTCATCCTTGTACACAACCCTTTTTATCCCCGCCTGTATGATAAGTTTCGAACACTCCAGACAAGGCGACGCCGTGATGTAGAGGGTGGAACCCTCGGCGCTGTTGCCGGACTTGGCAACCTTGGATATCGCATTTGCTTCCGCGTGCAGGACATACGGCTTGGTGACCCCGTTCTCGTCCTCACAGACATTCTCAAATCCGGACGGAGTCCCGTTGTACCCATCCGAGATTATCATCCTGTCCTTCACGATGAGCGCGCCAACCTTGCGACGCTTGCAATAGGAATTCTCGGCCCAGATTGCGGCCATCTTCAGATATTTGTCGTCGTACTTTGTCATAACGCTAGCTTCTCTGGTACAGGTATCTCTTTATGCTCTTCTTAGGCGTACGCTCGAAGTCCTCCGGCATAAACTCTATCTTGCGGATATTGGCATACGAAGGCAGCAGCTTGTTCATTTCAGGCAACGCTCCCCTGACCCTTTCCTCCAGCTCATCCCTGGACATACCGTCGAGTTCGGCCTGATGATAGTCCGGATAGATGAGCGCGGTGAGCCCTCCGTTGTCCTCGATAACCAGGGACTCCACCACATAGTTGAAATTGTTTATCACGGCTTCGAGTTCCTCAGGATAGATATTCTGTCCAGAAGGACCGAGGATCATACACTTGGACCTCCCGCGCAGATAGAGATACCCGTCACTGTCGATGACACCCATATCGCCGGTCTTGAAATAATTGTCGTTGGTGAATGCAGCCTTCGTGGCCTGTCGGTTCTTGTAGTAGCCGAGGAAGACGTTTCCGCCCTTCACCTGGACCTCTCCCGGAATCTTGTGAGGGTCCTTCGAATCGATTCGTATCTCGCACCCCTCGATAGGCACGCCGCACGAACCCTTCTTGGCTCTGTACCACTTCGCGTAAGTGATGATAGGCGCGCACTCGGTCATACCGTAGCCCACGGTGAACGGGAAATGTATCTCTCGCAGAAATGCCTCCACCTCGGGATTGAACGCGGCTCCTCCGAGGATTATCTCCTCGAAGCGCCCGCCGAACGCCTCTATCAGCCCGTTGCGGAACTTTGTCCTTATCGTCTGTGCAAGGATGGGTATGTACCTGTAGTTCTTGGTCCTGTCCACCATCGGCTTGATCTGTGACTTATAGACCTTCTCGATGATGAGAGGCACGGCTATGATGATGTCGGGATGTATCTCTGCGAATGCTCCCATTATGATTTTCGGGCTCGGCACCCTTGTCAGGAAATGCACGTGCGCACCTATGGTCATTTCGAAAAGCAACTCGAACATCAGGCCGTACATATGCGCCGAAGGCAGCATCGCCACGACCTCCGACTCGCAGTTCATCTGAGGCTCCGCCTGCACGCCCGCAAACCGGATATTGGTATAGAGCGCCCTGTACGGTATCATCACCCCTTTTGAGAAACCCGAAGTCCCGGACGTGTAGTTGATAAGCGCCAGGTCCTCTTCCTTGTCCTCATAATAGTCAATGGACTCCGGGCCGAAACCCTCGACCGGATGCTGATCGAACCAGTCCTCCAGCGTGTTCATCTGCATAATCAGAGACAAGCCCGGCATCTCGCTCTCCAGGAGATTCTCCCAGATGACCTCGTCCACGAAAAGTATCTTGGAGTCCGAATGGTTCACCAGATAATGGATATTCTCCGGCTTGAACTCGTGCAGGATAGGCACCGGTACGGCCCCGTATGTGAGCGCCGCAAGGAAACATACGCCCCAGTTGGCCTGATTGCGCGAGCACAGGGCCACCTTGTCCCCCTTCTCCAGACCCTTCTCCCGGAAGAGTCCCTGCAGTTGCTCGATGCGCGTGGCAAGCTGGCCGTACGTGATAGTCGCTCCCCTGTAGTTCGACAGCGCACTACGCTCCCAATTCTCCTTGAAGCTGCGCTCGAACATCTTGTTTACTGATTGATACCGCATAGACTGCAAATATAACAAAACTCGGGCACTTTTCTCCCTCTGAACTTCATCCATTCAGACGGATGTTTTCAACAGAGTATCAGCCAGGCCACCAGGGCTGCGGCCAGACTCGGCAGAGGGACTTCCCCTCGCTCCGCTCGGAAATGCCTCGCTTGTGCCGCAGCGCCTGGTGGCCTTTCAAGTTATGCGATAACTTGTTTCAGCATCCCTTCGTTACCGTGTCGGCGGGCAGATATA
>JAZUKB010000052.1:0-61638 GCA_045643085.1 Candidatus Cryptobacteroides sp. | reverse complement strand
CTTCATATATGGCCGGACTCAATGCCGCAGCTGATTTCTTCGACAACAGGATGGAACTCGGCGGAAACTATATGTTCAACCATTCCAACAACTTCCTGGATCAGACAAGCCACAATATCAACCACTTGCCTACAAATGACCTTATCAATGATTCCCAGGGACAGAATACCAACCTTTCAGGCGGCCACCGTTTCGGAATCAGACTCGAGCACGAGTTCTCTGAGAATACCTCAATCCTTTTCGAGCCTCAGATCAACCTCGGTACAGGTTCATATACGCAGGATCAGAACACTGAGACAAGCTATAATGACCTGACATCTGACCCATATAAGTTGAGTTCTTCAAAAATCGCAAACAGCGGTGCCAACAAGAATATGAGCGCAAGCGGACGCTTCCTTCTCAGACAGAGACTCGGAATCCCGGGACGTACGCTCACGGTGAACGCCAACTTCAGCTTCTCCGACAACAATATCCTCGGTAAGAACTACAACAGCACGGAATCTTACTCCAAGGACGGTTCGCATATGGGAACTCCGACCATCGTTGACCAGCAGTTTACGAACAATCAGAAGCAGTCCAGGATTACGGCCAACGCCACTTTCACCGAGCCTCTCGGAGACAATTTCTATGTTGATGCTGAGTATGCCTTCACATGGAACAAGTCCGCTTCCAACAAGGATACCTACGACCTGGATGAAAAAGGCCAGTACACAGTTTTCGATCCTTCATACTCAAACAATATCATCAATCAGAGCACACAGCACGATCTTGGAGTCAATCTCCTCTATCAGAGCGAGACCTTCCGCGCCCAGCTTGGATTCTCTGCACTTCCGACACATACTTACAACAGCACAACGCAGTATGACCCTAAGACAGGTTCCTACACTCCTAGAGATTATGTGGATGACAGATGGAATTTCTCTCCACGCGCAATGCTTTTCGGTACCGTGGGTGAGTCGACAGAGATGCGTATATTCTACCGCGGTAATAGTCAGCAGCCGTCCACTTCACAGTTGGCTCCTGTGCCTGACAATACCGACCCTATGAGAATCAGCTTCGGTAACCCTTCACTGACCCCATATTTCACGCACAACGTGAACGGCAGTGTCCGCATCAGCAACCGCCAGACTTTTTTCACAATGAATATCAACCTCGGCGGTTCGATGACCCAGAATCCTATCGTGAATGCAACTTGGTATGGCTCGAACGGTGCAAGGTACTCTATGCCTTTCAACGGCGCCAATACTGCGAACGCAAACTTCAACATCACGATCAACTCTCCTATCGCCATGTCCGACTTCTCTGTCGTCAATATGACCAGAGCCAACTGGAGCAAGAGCTCTACTTATGTCGGTAACGTCGATATGTCCCAGTATTCAAGCGATCCTATGGTTGATTACTACGGCTTCATGGACGAGTTCATCGCAAAGCATCCTGACCTTACAAAGGCTTCGGATTTCATAACCAACAAGACCAACTCGCTCAGATTGATGGAACAGCTCCGCTTCGTCTATAGGGCTGACGCTCTTCAGATCGGAGTATCCGCACGTACCAATATCAACAAGACCTGGTACTCGATCCAGGAGAACGCGCAGAACACTCTTACGTTCAACAACCGCGCTTCCATCGATTTCGACTGGACCTGGGACGGTCCGGGCATCCAGTTTACCGCTGATGCGAACTACGACTGGTACAACGGTTACGACACGGATCAGCCTAGCCAGTGCATCATCAACGCAGGTATCTACAAGACTCTCGGATCTGTTACCCTGTCTCTCTCAGGAAACGATATCCTCGGACAGACCAGAAACCTCATGGTTTCCGACAGCGAGACCTACCACCAGGAGTCTGTATCCAACTCTCTTGGCCGTTACATCATCTTCGGAGTTACCTTCAACTTCGGCGCGATGGGCGGACGCCGTGGCGGCGGAATGGGAGGAATGATGGGCGGTGGCCCTCGCGGAGGTGGAAGACCTATGGGCGGCGGAATGCCGATGGGTGGCGGAATGCCGATGGGCGGACGTCGTTAGCAAATAGCCTTCAATTTATAAATGAATGGGGATGCGGTATATTGCATCCCCATTTTTTATTAACTTTGTGAAGTTATGGTAGCAGAAATCTCAAAGGCTGTATTGACGGGACTGATTGCCTCCATCCCACTGGGACCGGTGGCTATGATAGTTATCCGCAAGACGGTGCAGCACGGGAGAAGGGCCGGTTTTGTAACGGGGGTCGGAGCAGCTTGCGTTGATGCCCTGTATGCTGCCATAGGAGTGCTTGCGGTGTCGGTAATAAGTCGTTTTGTGGAGCAGCACCACTACTTCATCAGTGTTTTGGGAGGGTTTGTCGTGCTGGTAGTCGGTATGGTAATGGCATTCAGAGATCCGTTCAAGGGGATGAAGGAAAAGTCCGAGATAGTCAGGAAGACCTCGGCCTCTTATACCGCTCAGGGCGCTATGCTTTCGTTCGCCAATCCGGGGGCTCTTGTGCTGATGCTCGCTCTTGTGGCGTTTTTCAGGATAGGTGAAGCGGGAAAGCTTCAGGCAGTGTGCGGTGTGCTTGTGGGCGGACTCATCTGGTGGTGGCTGTTTTCATATCTGGTCAACAGATTCGTGAAGAAACTTAATCTCAACACTCTCGTGATGATCAACAAGATCACAGGTGTGGGAGTAGCAATATTTGGTGTAATATGGATAGTAAGAGCTTTCTTGACAACTGGATTGTAAAGAACCTGCTACGCGCCATTGCCTTTGTGGTCGGGCTGGCGATATTGGTCAATATCGTGCTGGGAATAATCACCCAGCATGGACGCGAACTGACGGTTCCCGATATGACGGGGCTCACTTTCGAGGAGTGCCAGAATATCGCATCAAGTACGGGAATAGTTGTGGAAATCGCGGATTCTGTGTTTGTCCGCAGGATGAAACCGGGTGCGGTCTTCTCCCAGCTGCCGAAGGCGGGAAGCCGTGTCAAGAAGGGCAGACGCGTGCTGCTGACCACAAATGCCATGGAAGCCAAGAAGGTTTCAATGCCATCTCTTGTGGGGCTTTCGATGCGTCAGGCCAAATCAGTACTCAATGCCAAGGGTCTGGTCCTCGGCAAACTTATTTACACTGAGGATATGGCTACCAATAATGTTCTGAAGCAGATGTACGGAGGTGCCTCAATTGATGCGGGAACCATGGTGGAAAGCGGCTCCTCCATCAATCTGGTCGTGGGATTGAACAACGAAGACGGAATCACTTTCGTCCCTAATGTTCTTGGACTGAAATACCAGAGGGCTGTGGATGCCATCCAGGAGAATTCACTGAATATCGGAAGGCTTCATTTCGACAGTACGGTCAAGACCTATGCCGATACTCTCAATGCGTTGGTCTACAGCCAGACGCCTGATGCCTCAATAGGATACACGCTGACAATGGGTTCGCAGGTCGGGATTTCACTTACTATGGATCCTGGCAAAGTGCCGCAGATGCCGGCATATTTCGACAGAGCCGAGTAGGATATGGAAGAAGAAATGTTCGAACATTTCCGACTTGTCGTGGACAAGGGGCAGAATCCGATGCGTCTTGACAAGTATATGTCGACACATCTGGAGGATACCTCTCGTCATCGTATCCAATGTGCCATCAAGGAGGGCTACGTAAAGGTTGGCGAAGAGACGGCAAAGGCCAATATGATTGTCCGGCCAGATGACGTCATCCGTTTTGTAATGCCTTACCGCAGGCGCGGGCTGGAGATACTTCCGCAGGATATTCCGCTCAATATTGTGTATGAGGACGAGGATGTGCTTGTGGTCAACAAACCTGCCGGGATGGTGGTTCACCCTGGTCACGGGCATTTCGAGGGTACGCTGATCAATGCTCTTTCACACTATCTGGGCATCACCCAGGGACCGGATGCCGAAGACGAAAGGATGGGGATACTGGTCCATAGGATAGACAAGGATACCAGCGGTCTGCTGGCCGTAGCCAAGAATGACGAGTCGCAGCTCAATCTGGCGAAGCAATTTTTCGAACATTCAATCGACCGGAGGTATGTTTCTGTCGTGTGGGGTGATCTCAAGGAGGATGAAGGCACCGTGGATGCGAATATCGGGAGAGATCCGAACGACCGTCTGAGATACCGCGTGTATGATGACCCGGAAAAGGGAAAGCACGCTGTCACTCATTACAGGGTACTGGAAAGGTTCGGCTTCGTGACATTCATCGAGTGCAAGCTGGAGACAGGCCGGACTCATCAGATAAGGGTGCATATGAGTTCAATAGGTCATCCTATATTCGGAGACGAACGATACGGCGGAAAGGAGATTCGCAAGGGGACTATCTACTCCAAGTACAAACAGTTCATCCAGAACTGCTTCGAGATCTGTCCGCGGCAGGCCCTTCACGCAAAAACGCTGGGGTTTGTGCATCCGGGTACCGGAAAATGGTTGCAGCTTGATTCCGTCGTGCCGGAAGATATGCTTTCTTTGCTTGATAAATGGAGAGAATATACAAATACCTCATTCTGAGCCTGTTGCTCGCGTTCCTGCCTTTCAGGTCCGAAGCCGTCCAGCTGGGCGGCAATTCCAGGATATCCCTGTTGACCTGCGCCCCGGGAACCGAAGTGTGGTCCAACTACGGACATACGGCGCTGAGGGTGTATGATCCGGACTCAGGGCTCGACGTGTGCTTCAACTACGGTCTGTTCAGCTTCGACACTCCACATTTCATCTGGAGGTTCTGTACTGGAGCCACGGATTATGTTGTAGGTGCCCAGGATACGGACTCGTTTCTTTCCGAGTATATGTATGAGGGTAGGGAAGTGACGGAGCAGGTGCTCAATCTGGATGTTTCTGCACGTAACAGGATATGGGAGGCGCTGTGCGTGAACGTACAGCCGCAGAACAGGACATACAGGTACAATTTCTTCTATGACAATTGTGCCACGCGGGTGCGCAGGATGATAGAAGATAATTGCGGTTTCTCAATCGGATACGGCTCCGGGACCCGGTTCGGTACTCTCAGGGAAGTGGTGAATCATTATACGGAGGATTATCCTTGGACCAGGTTCGGTGTGTCGCTGCTGCTGGGGTCCCCGGCGGACAGTCCGGCTTCCCTGGTGACACAGATGTTTGCGCCGGAGGTGATGATGGATGCATTTGAAGGGGCTCAGACTCCATACGGGCCGCTTGTCAGTGAGAAATCCCGTCTGATTCCCGGAAGAGAGAGCAGATCTCCGCAGACATCGCTTCCTTCCCCGTCACTGGTGTTCTGGCTGCTGTTCCTTGTATATGCATCATTCAATGTCATTGAACTGCGGAAAGGGAAACGTTTCCGTGCCCTGGATATCATAATATGGGGAATAACAGGCTTGATGGGGGTAGTGATAGGCTTTCTTGTCTTCTTCTCAACGCATCCTGCCACTGACCCGAATTTCCTTCTGCTCTGGCTTAATCCTCTGGGCCTTGTATTCGCAATTGCCCTATGCTTCCGCAGATTCGGGAAATCCCGCGCGGCGGATGTGGTTCAGATTGTGTTTATGCCTTTTGTGATTGCAGGCCTAGCAGGATTCCTCTTCATCCCGCAATGGTTCCATCCGGCATTGATCCCGCTGTCACTCTGCCTTTTGAGCAGATGTGAACTCTCTGTCATAAACAGCCTGAATCGCTCCGGAGACAGGAAATAATTCGAGAAGGTTGTCCACCTCGAGCCTCCTTCCGATGACGGTTCCGGAAGGCTCCACCAAATAAATCCGTGGCGTGGACATCACCCCGTACAGTCTCTGATAATCCGAGTCGATCTCAGGATCCCACAGGTGGATGACGTGTACCTTTGGATTGCTGATGGTAAATGATTCCCGGAAAAGATCCCAGGAACTCCTGTCGCTTCCGCTGTATACGGCTATGAAATCGAGGTTGAAATCAACATATCCCAGTGCCTCAGGCAATATTTCTGCTTCCATTCGGCACTTTGAGCAATGCGTGTCGTAGAACCACAGGATGCTTGTATGCCCCGGGACAGGAACAAGTTCGTTCCGGCCGTCAGGACCGTAAAGCGCCACCGTCGGGGCGTATTCTCCAAGGAGGGTCCTGCGGTTGAAGGTTGCGAATATCTCTGCGGCCATCTTGTCGAACTCTCCTCTCATACTGATTCTGCCGTTCGCGAAGTAGTTGTCATACAGATATATGGCTACTGCCTCATCTCCCATCAGCTTTGAATCCACATAGTGGTCATACAGCCACAGCGCGATGTGCTGCCTGGCCAGAGAATCTTCCACACTGCCTATCATAAAGTCGCACTCGGTGGATTTCTCTTCGGACGGTTCCATCTCGATGGCTTCGCAGTAATGCATAAGAAGGCTGTCCAAAGATTCGAAATCCTGGGCTCCCGCGAAGCTGCATACAACCAGCGCCGCCAATATCAGTGCGATTCTTTTCACTTTATGACTTCCGGCAAGATGACTCCTTCCGGTACGAACAGGGAGGTGTCACCGTTGTGTGATATCAAATCCCGTACCGCGGACGAAGAGATGTGGGCGAACTCCTGGGCTGTAGGGATTATGATGGTCTCGATTTCAGGTGCAAGTCTCCTGTTCGCATCAGCGATGCTTCTCTCCGTATCGAAATCCATTATATTTCTGACACCCCTTACGATGTGCCTGATTCCCAGCTCGCGGCAGATATTGACCGTGAGCCCGTCATACGACATTATCTCTATCCGGTCCATCCCCTTTGTGGTCTGGCGGATGATGTCAAGTTTCTGCTCGTTTGTGAAGAACCCGCGTTTGTCCTGGTTGATACCAACAGCGACTACGACTTCGTCAAACATCGTGAGCGCCCTGCTCAATATGTTCAGATGTCCTGCAGTGAATGGATCGAAAGATCCAGGGAACAATGCTTTTTTCATATTTGCCAATTTATAGGGGTTTTCCCCTGTCCTGCCAGAATTTCATTTGCCTTGCTGAAATGGCGGCACCCGAAAAAAGCCCCCCTGGCAAGAGGAGAAGGGTGCGCCGCCTCAAGTATATAATGACGGCTGCTGTCGATCAAACCCGCTTTGTTCCTGGCATAATTGCCCCAAAGCAGGAACACCACTCCGTTGCAACGTTCCGAAATCGTTCTGATGACGGCGTCCGTGAACTCCTGCCATCCTATCGCTCCGTGTGATGCCGCTTCGCCCCGCCTGACTGTGAGGATTGAGTTGAGCAGGAGGACTCCCTGCCTGGCCCACGGTTCGAGGTTTGGGCTGCCTGACATCTTTATGCCAAGGTCGGTCTCTATCTCGCGGAATATGTTCCTCAGCGACGGAGGTGCGTCAACTCCGTCAGGGACGGAGAAGGAAAGGCCCATCGCCTGTCCCTGTTCGTGATACGGGTCCTGTCCCAGAATCACGACCTTGACGTCGTTCAGGGGAGTGAGTTCGAAAGCCCGGAAAATCTGTGGGCCCGGAGGATATATGGTCCTGCCGGACGCTTTCTCTTCGTGGAGCCTTGCGGCAAGGGATGCGAAATATGGCTTCTCGAATTCCTCCTTCAGGGCTTCCGCCCAGCTATTTTCTATCCTAACGTTCAAAATATGAAGTCTATTACGTCTGCAATGTTGTTGACGTATTGGAAGCTGAGTCCCTTTACGTAGATATCCTTTATGTCTTCGATGTCCTTGCGGTTCTCTTCACAGATGACTATGGTCTTGACGCCTGCCCTCTTCGCTGCCAGAATTTTTTCCTTGATGCCTCCTACAGGGAGTACCCTGCCGCGCAGGGTCATCTCTCCGGTCATTGCGACGTGTTTCCTGATGGCTTTCCCGCGGAGGGCGCTTATCATCGAACTGACCATTGTGATTCCGGCTGAAGGACCGTCTTTCGGTGTGGCTCCTTCCGGGACGTGTACGTGTATGTCCTTGGATGCCAACTGTTTGGAGGTCATTCCAGCCATCTCGGGATGTGCCTTGATGTACTGGTATGCGATGGTGGCGGATTCTTTCATCACGTCACCGAGGTTGCCGGTCATACTCATAAGTCCCTTGCCGTTGCTGACTGAACTTTCGACGAAAAGGATTTCCCCTCCCATCTGCGTCCAGGCCAGACCCGTGACCACGCCAGGCACTTCATTGCCTTTCTGGGCATCGTGGAACGACGTAGGCAGACCGAGGTACTCCTTGAGCTGCTCTTTTTGTATGGTCTTCGGATACTCTTCCTCGAGGGCTATTTTCTTGGCCGTCACCCTGGCTATCTTGGCGATCTGTTTCTCGAGACCGCGAACTCCGGACTCGTGGGTGTAGTTGTCAATGATGGCCTTGAGACAGGCACTGTCAATCTTCAACTCCTTTTTGCCGATTCCGTGCTCCTCCAACTGCTTAGGAATGAGGTAGTGCTTGGCTATCTCAATCTTCTCCTCCGCGAGATATCCGCTCACGTTGATGACTTCCATCCTGTCCAGGAGGGCCGGCTGGATCGAGCCGATACCGTTGGCTGTCGTTATGAACAGCACGTTGCTGAGGTCATAGTCGATATCCAGATAATTGTCGTGGAAGGTGCTGTTCTGCTCCGGATCCAGCGCTTCGAGAAGTGCGGAAGACGGGTCGCCCTTGAAATCGGAGGAAAGTTTGTCTATTTCGTCAAGTACGATTACCGGATTGGACGTGCCGGCCTTGGCTATTCCGTTGAGGATACGACCAGGCAGCGCTCCGACGTAGGTTTTCCTGTGGCCTCTAATCTCGGCTTCATCGTGCATTCCTCCGAGGGCGATACGTATATATTTGCGTCCCAATGATTTGGCTATGGACTTTCCGAGGCTTGTCTTGCCGACTCCCGGAGGCCCGTAGAGACAAAGGATAGGGGATTTCATATTCCCTTTGAGCTTGAGCACGGCCAGATATTCAATGATTCTCTCCTTTACCGTCTCAAGGCCGAAATGATCCTTGTCAAGCACCTTCTGTGCGTGCTTCAGGTCCAGGTTGTCCTCCGACATCTCACCCCACGGAAGGGACAACAGGAATTCGATGTAATTGTACTGGACGCTGTAGTCCGGTGAATTTGGGTTGTATTTCTGCAGTTTGGAAAGCTCCTTCTCGAAGATCTCGGCGACTTCCTTGGACCATTTCTTCTGCTCGGCCTTCTCTCTGAATGCGTCGAATTCTCCGTCCTCGTCCATTCCGAGCTCCTCCTGGATGGTGCGGAGCTGGTTGTTGAGATAGTATTCGCGCTGCTGCTGGTCGATGTCGTTCTTGACCTTCTGGTTTATCTCCTGCTTTATCTTCATCAACTGCGTCTGGGTCTCGAGCAGGGAAAGGAGCTTCATCGCTCTTACCTTGATGTCGTTGTATTGGAGCAAGTCCATCTTGTCCGCGAAGTTCTCCACGTCCACCGTCGTCGCTATGAAATTCACGAGGAATTCGAAATCCTCGATTGCCTTCAATGCACCGATGGCTTCGCGGGCTGCCATATTGGAGGCGCGGATTATCTGACCTGCCTTGTCCTTCAGTGACTCCGACATCGCCTTGATGTCAGCGCTCTTGCCGTTCGACAGGATGTCAGGAAGGTAGTGCACCGTGGCCGTTATGTATGGCTCGAAGCCGAGTACGGACCCCAGTTCCAGCCTGTTGAGCCCCTGCAGGATTGCGGTTATGGTTCCGTCCGGCATCTCAAGAGTCTTGACGACTCTCGCTACGGTACCGTACGGGTACAGGTCCTCGGCCTGTGGCTCCTCCACCATAACGTCGATCTGCGGTACGGCTCCTATGTAGAGGTTTTTCTTCTCTGCGTCCTCAATAAGTTTTATGGACTTTTCACGACCTATCGTGATAGGGAAAATGGTACCCGGGAATATGGCTGCGTTCCTCAGTGCCAATATCGGCAGAGTGTCCGGCAGCTGGGCTTCATCCACTTTCTGTAAAACGTCCCCCTGCATCACAGGGATGATATTAACTTTATCTTCAATCATAGTCTGTCAATTTGTCAGTAAAACTGTGCATATTTTACCGGATGCGAATATAGTCAATCTCTGTGCCACTGCCAAAAAGGCCGAGGAAAATATCGACATAAGATTTTGAATATTAAAAAAATAAATCTACTTTTGCATTCCCATTGAAAGACAATAAATATATATAGTTATGACAAAAGCAGAGATCGTTAATGAAGTTGCAAAAGCAACTGGAATTGAAAAAGTTACTGTTCAGACTGTAGTGGAAGGATTTATGGAGAGCGTGAAAGGGTCCCTGGCTGACAACGAGCCCGTTTATCTTCGCGGTTTCGGTAGTTTCATTATCAAGCACAGAGCTCAGAAAGCTGCCCGCAATATTACAAAGAAGACCACTATGACAATTCCGGCTCACGATATCCCAGCATTCAAGCCGGCAAAGGTTTTCCTGGCGTCAATTAAGAAATAATCTTAAACATAATTCAATATGCCAAACGGAAAGAAGCATAAGAGACACAAGATGGCTACGCACAAGCGCAAGAAGCGTTTGCGCCTCAATAGACATAAGAAGAAATAGTCGATAGAGGCCTGGCGGGAGATCCGACGGGCCTCTTTTTATACCGTTCAACGTCATTTTCCAATGGAAGTCGAAAAAACACAGAAAGACCTTGTGGTGGACGTGGCCTCTGAGGAGGTGCGCCTTGCGCTGCTCGAAGGCAATCGCCTGATAGAGTATGACCGGGAGTCCACCAAGGGTGAGAGCTTTTCGGTCGGAGATGTCTTCCTCGGTAGAGTGAAGAAGATTCTCCCGGCCCTGAATGCCGCTTTCGTGGATATCGGTGACAGCAAGGAAGCGTTCATACATTATCTTGACCTGGGCTTGTATTTCAACGCCTTCGACACCTTCGTGCGTGAGAGCAATCCTAACCGGGATCTGGGTGATATGTATTCCAAGATGCCTCTGGGCCCTATTCTGGGCAAGGAAGGCAAGATAGGAGATCACCTCAAGACCGGTCAGATGGTTATGGTCCAGATAGTGAAGGAGCCGATTTCCACAAAGGGGTCCAGACTTACCGCGGAAATTTCTTTGGCCGGACGAAACATTGTACTGCTGCCTTTTGCCCAAAAGGTAAGCGTTTCCCAGAAAATCTCCTCGAGAGAGGAGAAAAAGAGGCTTGAGTCACTTGTGAGCAGCATCCTCCCGCGCAATTACGGTGCAATCATCCGTACAGCCGCCGAGGGAAAGAACGCAGCGATACTCGTAGCGGAGCTCCGTTCCCTCATCCAGAAGTGGGAGTCATCCTGGAAGAAACTCTCCAGGTCCAAGGGGGTGGGTATGCTGTTCGGCGAGAACTCTAAGACCACAACCATACTTCGTGACCTTCTCAATGATTCGTTCTCAAATGTTTACGTGAACGATGAGTTGGTCTATGAAGAGACAAAGAATTATATTTCCCTTATTTCTCCGGATCAGGAGAAGATTGTGAAGCTCTATACAGGCAAGGAACCGATATTCGACCATTTCGATGTCACCAGGCAGATAAAGAGCTCCTTCGGGAAGATTGTGCCGATGCAGAGGGGTACCTATCTAGTCATAGAGACGACAGAGGCCCTCAACGTCATTGACGTCAACAGCGGCATCCGTGCAAAGACAGAGGACCAGGAGGAGAATACCTTCGAGGTCAACAAGATTGCGGCGGAAGAAATCGCGCGCCAGCTGCGTCTCCGCGATATGGGTGGAATCGTAATCGTCGATTTCATCGATATGGAGAGTCAGGAGCACCGCAACGAGCTGTTCAATTATATGGTGCAGCTTATGTCTTCCGACAGGGCGAAGCACAATGTGCTGCCGCTTACCAAATTCGGTCTGATGCAGATCACGCGTCAGAGAATCCGTCCTGTAACCAGGATTGAGACCGCCGAGCAGTGCCCGCTGTGCCACGGAAGCGGGAAGATAACGTCTTCACTGGCCATTGACCAGGAGATAGAGCAGAAGCTTTCATATTATGTCGTAGACAAGGGGATACGTTCCCTTACGCTGAGAGTGAGTCCGATTCTCGGACCGTATCTTTCGCGCGGTTGGAACAGCTTCCTGCACCAATGGAAACGAAAGTACAAATGTAAGTTGAAGATGGTGGAAGTGGCCAGCTTCAGCGTCCTGCAGAATGAATTTCTGAATGAAAGAGGAGAGGTGCTCGAGTAGAGCGCCTCTTTTGATTTAATTTTATATATTTGCGTTCGCTATGAACAAGTCAAAAGTCTATTTTACCGACATGCATACTAAGGAGTATGGTGAAGGTCTTCCTCTTAAGCTGAAAACATTGATACGTGCCGCCGGAATCTCCGATATTGATTTCGAGGGCAAGTTTGTCGCCATCAAGATGCACTTCGGCGAGTTGGGTAACGTGGCGCATATCCGTCCGCAGTTCGCAAAGGCTGTCGTGGACGTGGTCAAGGAACTGGGCGGAAAGCCTTTCCTTACTGACTGCAGCACTATGTATCCCGGAAGCAGGAAAAATGCGATAGAGCATTACGAATGTGCCTGGGCCAACGGTTTCTCTCCGTTGTCAGTCGGTTGCCCTATCATAATCGCTGACGGTCTGAAGGGTACGGACGAGATGTATGTGCCGGTCAAGGGCGGTGAGTATGTAAAGGAGGCCAAGATAGGCCGTGCCATAATGGATGCAGACATATTCATAAGTCTGAATCATTTCAAAGGACACAATTTCGCTTCTCTCGGAGGCGCTCTCAAGAACATAGGTATGGGCTGCGGCTCCCGCGCCGGTAAGAAGGAGCAGCACACAAGCGGCAAGGCGATGATCGACGAGTCCCTGTGCCACGGATGCAAGCAGTGCCTCAAGAACTGTGCGAATTCGGGTCTCGTGTTTGACGAGTCCAAGAAGAAGATGACAGTCGATTACAACCATTGCATAGGTTGCGGCAATTGTCTCGGAGCCTGTGCATTCGATGCGATAGCATTCGAGGACAACGATGCAAATGAACTGCTGTCACGCAGGATTGCCGAATATGCAAAGGCTGTTGTTGACGGAAGAACCTGTTTCCACATCAATCTTCTGATGGATATTTCTCCAAGTTGTGACTGCCATTGCGAGAATGACGTTCCTATGCTTCCTAATATCGGAATGCTTGCTTCACGCGACCCTCTCGCCATAGACCAGGCCAGCGTGGATCTCTGCCAGAAGGCGGAACCACTTCCCGGCAGTCAGCTGTACAAGGCTGTCCACGGGGAGCATTTCGTGGATCAGGGAAACCATTTCAATAACGTGCACCCTCTCAGTGACTGGAAGGCCTGCTTCGAACAGGCGGAGAAGCTGGGAATCGGTTCGCGCGAATATGAACTGATAAATGTATTTACGGCGAAATAGACCTATTCAAGTGAATCCAGAAGGGCGTCGAGTTCTCGGCGCTCTTTTTTTGTCGGACGACCGGTACCACGGTCCCTTTGGAGGATAATCGTTTCACGTGGTGCGTGCAGTTTTGCCAGCTCCGACTCCGGAGTGAGATTCTCTGCGTATTGTGGAACCAATGCGGCTCCCATCCTGTTTTCAGAGAGTTGGATGATGCGGTAGGTGAACAATGCGGAACCCTTGCGTATCTCGATGACATCTCCTGTCTTGACGGCCTTTGAAGGTTTGGCATTGACTCCACCCAGTTTCACCTTGTTTCCGTTGCAGGCATCGGTTGCTTCGCTGCGGGTCTTGAAAACACGTATTGCCCACAGGTATTTGTCTATTCTACAGCTGTCAGACATAGTTAACTCGGAAAGTTGAAACGTCTTTCTATCGGATCCGGCTCGTCATCTCCGTCCGGCTTTTCGGGAACGTTCGGGTTGATGTACGAGTCCTGCTCCTTGCAATCGGGGACGGTGATTTCGAGTATCTTTGCGCCTTTCCCCTCAGGAACCAGTATGAAATCGGGGCATTCTGCCGGAAACAGCATCGTATCCCCCTCGTTGAGGTCGAATTTCGCCGTTTGGCCGAGTATGTCCATCTGTATTGAAGCTGAACCGCTCAGGCAGTTGTACAGGGTAAATGAATCGAAGCCTTCGGATGAGATGCTCAGAGGCTCGTCGGCATAAACTTTCGCGGCAGTGAACTGCGGGAGCCGTATTATTTTGCGGACTGTGCCGGATGCCTCTTCGCATATGGTCTCGTCATATTTCCGGTAGTCAATGAAATCCAGAGCGTCTATCAGGTTCAGCGAAGGGTCGAACTCATCCTCGGAAACATTTCCTCCCCATCCGCACATACAGAAATCAAGAGGAGAGGATTCGCTGACTTCAACTAACAGAAGGTCCCCTGACGCTGCGTGCGGAACGCCCGGAGCGATGTGAAAATATGCTCCTTCCTTTGCTTCGGTTATGTTCAGCAGATCATCGACGGTGTTGTCCAGACATTTTGAATAAACTTCGGATGCGGTGGTGTCGCGCTTGAATCCGATCATCAGGCGGGCATCCTTGCCGGCCCTGGCCACGTACCAGAGCTTTTCCCTTCCAAGAAGGTCATACCTTTGGGACGCAATCTCGTCGTCGGGATGTACGCGCAGCGGCATCTTCCCTTTCACGTGGATATATTTCAACTGCACTGGGAACTGCCGCCCGTAGAATGTGAACACGTTGTCTCCGACAACCCTGTCCATATATGTGTCCATAATCTCCGACAGGGAATTTCCTGCCAGCCATCCGTCACGGATGAGGGAGTCCCGGTACCCCAGGTCTGCAAGCTTGAATTCGTCCTGTCCCCAGTCGTATTCGTCAAGTATCGAACATATCCTGAACGGATACAATTTCTTTTCGTCTTCCATATCAAGAACAAAAATACACAATTAATATTATCTTTGGTCGTTATGAAAGGAGTAAATATTTTTCTGGCAGACGGCTTCGAGGATATGGAGGCCCTTGCCACCAACGACGTCCTCCGCAGGGGTGGCGTCAATACACAGCTGATATCGATTACTGACGAGCCTTTCGTGTGCTCTTCCCACGGCATTACTGTCGGTGTCGAAACTTTTCTCAGTGACATCGACGCCAATCACGGCGGGACGGATGCGAAGGACGTGATGATATTTCCCGGCGGAATGCCTGGTACAAGGAACCTTGCCAAGTGCAGGGTGCTTATCGGACTGATGAGGGACCATTATGCAGCGGGTGGGACACTTGCTGCGATATGCGCGGCTCCGGGCCTTGTCCTGAGCCAATTGGAAGAGGATATGAGCTGGCTGGAGTTCACCTGTTTTGAAGGCTTCGAACCTGAGCTGCAAGCTCGTGGAGCCAGATACAATCCTGTGCCTGCAGTCACCTGCGGGAGAGTGATAACGGGCAGGAGCGCCGGCTATGCGATTCCTTTTGCCCTGCAGGTCCTGGAAAGGGTCAAGGGCGTGAAGGCTGTCCAAGAAGTCGATTCCGCCCTGCACTCAGTGAAATGATGAATCCTATCCCTGCCACTGCGGCAACGGTGAGGAGCAAGTCCGTGAGCTGAAGTTCGACCGGGTACGCATCGATGAGATAGTTGCCGGGGAGTTTCACTATTCCGAAGCGGGACTGGACCAGTACGATGATGACACCGATTACCAGACCGGAGACCATCCCCAGAAGCGAAATGAGCCATCCTTCGAGTGCGAATATCTTTCTGATGAGTTTGTCGCCGGCTCCCATCGCGCGCAGTGTCTCCACGTCTCCGCTTTTTTCGATGATCAGCATCGACAGAGACCCGAAGATATTGAGAGAGATGATTATGACGATGAATACGAGGATAAGGTAGATTGCCGCTTTCTCGTATTTCATCATTTTGAAGAGGTCCGGGTGCTGCTGGTACCTGTCCAGCACTACAAATCCGTCTCCAGGGTCGAATCCGATGTCTCCATTCCCGCGCAGCTCTATGGCCGTGACTTCGTCGTCGCTGTATCCCATAAGTTCCCGCATCGTGCCGATAGGAACCATTACGAGTTCGTTGTCAATGTCTGTGGTGACGCTGAATATCTCTGACGGCTGCACTCTGACCTTGTTGAGAGCCGCTTCAGGGTTGATTGGGGACAGCCTTGCGGACCTGTCCGGGAAAAACAGATAGGCCGGCTCAAGAAATCTCGGAACGATGCCGAGTTTCCCGGCTATTCCGGCGCCGAACCTGGCCAGAGCTATGTCTCCGTGCATCAAGGATGGGTCGGCATCTTCTCCCACTCCCTTAGCCTTGGCGAAGCCCTGATTGTCTCCGTATGTCACGAATACGTTTTCTTCGACGATTCCCGTCACGCGGAAATTCCCTGGAATCCTGTCGAAAGGGAAGTCGCCAGTCGAAAAAGTCTTGCCTTCGGACGGGACAATCTTGTAATCCGGATCGAGTTCGCCCAGGTTCTGCTCTATGATTCCGTTGAAGCCGTTGAATACGGACAGGATGACGACAAGGGCCGCCGTGCCTATGGCCATACCCACGACGCTGATCGCAGAAATAATGTTTATGACATTATGGCTTTTCTTTGCGAACAGGTATCGTTTGGCGATATATAGGGCGAGGTTCACTTCTTGAGCAGTTCGTCGATATGTTCGGCGTAGTCGATGGTTGTGTCGAGGTAGAATACAATCTCCGGCACTATCCTCAGCTGCTTGGCCACCATACGTCCAAGCTCACCCCTGTACAATCTGATGTTGTCTTCAAGGATATGCATCACCTCCTGCTGCTTTGAAGACGGGAAGATGCTGACATAGGTCTTTGCAATGCTGAGATCCGGACTCACCCTGACCTCACTGACCGTCACCATCGCCCCTCCGAAGACAGCCATACCCTTGCTTCTGATTATCTCTGCAAGGTCCTTCTGTATTTCGCGGGCAACTTTGAGCTGTCTGGTGGTATATCCTTCCATCTATTTGATATTGATGATATAGTAGTCTTTCTTCCCTTTCTGCACGAGGACGTACTTTCCGTCTATAATATCCTTTTCGCCTACCTCATAGGCCGGGTCTGTAATCTTGTCCTTGTTGAGGCTGAATCCGTTGCCCTGGATCATCTTGCGAGCCTCTCCCTTTGATGGGAATACGGCTGTGTCCGCGGCAAGGAAATCAAGGATTCCCTCCGGAAGCCTGTTCCTGTCCACGTCGAATGTCGGCACGCCGTCGAAAACGGCAAGGAAGGTCTTTTCATCCAGCTTGCGAAGGTCCTCGGACGTTGATTTTCCGAAGAGCATCTGCGATGCGCTTACAGCGTTATCATATTCTTTCTCTCCGTGTACCATTATCGTGACTTCCTTTGCAAGAAGCTTCTGAAGGCTCCTGCGACCAGGGTCGGTGCGGTGCTCAGCGATGGCGGATTCGATAGTTTCGCGGTCGAGCAGCGTGAATATCTTTATGTATTTCTCGGCATCGTCGTCACTTACGTTGAGCCAGAACTGATAGAACTGGTATGGTGACGTGCGGTCCGGGTCGAGCCAGATGTTTCCTTTCTCCGTCTTGCCGAACTTCCCTCCGTCAGCCTTGGTGATGAGAGGGCAGGTGAGTGCGTAGGCCTCGCCTCCGTTACGGCGGCGTATCATCTCGGTACCGGTGGTGATGTTGCCCCACTGGTCTGCTCCTCCAAGCTGCAACTTCACGCCGTAATTCTGATACAGGTAGACGAAATCATATCCCTGGAGAAGCTGGTATGTGAACTCGGTAAAGGACATTCCCTCGCGTGATTCGGTGCTCAGGCGCTTCTTGACTGAGTCCTTTGCCATCATATAGTTCACGGTTATCATCTTGCCGATGTCCCTTGTGAAATCGATGAACGAATAATCCTTCATCCAGTCATAGTTGTTGACCAGCTCGGCCTTGTTCGGCGCTTCGGACTCGAAGTCCAGGAACTTTGAAAGCTGAGCCTTGATGCACTTGACATTGTGCTCGAGGGTCTCGCTGTCGAGAAGGTTTCTCTCCTGGGATTTCATCGAAGGGTCGCCGATCATTCCCGTGGCTCCGCCGACAAGTGCGTATGGCTTGTTCCCGCAGGCCTGGAAATGCTTCAGTATCATTATGCTGACAAGGTGCCCGATATGGAGGGAGTCACCTGTCGGATCTATGCCTACATAAGCTGACATCGGACCTTTCTTGAGAGCGTCCTCTGTTCCGGGCATGATGTCGTGGATCATACCTCTCCATCTGAGTTCTTCTACAAAATTCTTCATCGATTGATTTTATTATAGCTCACAAATTTACTAAATTTGCGTCGCAATTTGAAATAATCAAACACATATAAAAAATGAGAAAGAAAATCGTTGCGGGAAACTGGAAAATGAACACGACAGTTCCCGAAGGAATCGAACTCCTTAAAGCAGTCGTAGCAAAGTCAGCAGAAGTCCCTTCAGAGATAGGTCTTATCGTAGCTGCACCCCACACCCATCTCTGCTGCCTTTCTGAGGTATTGGAAGGGTCAAAGGTGGAACTGTCCGCACAGAACTGCGCTGATCACGAATCCGGAGCATATACAGGCGAGGTTTCTGTGAATATGCTCAAGTCCGTCGGTTGCAAATGGACCATTCTCGGACACTCTGAGCGTCGTCAGTATTACGGTGAGACGGACGAGAAGCTTGTTGTCAAGACAAAGCTTGCCCTCGAGGCCGGACTGGGCGTGATACTTTGCGTCGGTGAGAATCTCTCAGAGAGAGAGGCCGGGAAGCATTTCGATGTATGCTCATCACAGATTAAGAATGTACTTTACAATTTCTCTGCGGAGGATATGAAGCACATCATCGTCGCTTACGAGCCGGTATGGGCTATCGGTACAGGAAAGACGGCTACTGCAGAGCAGGCCGAGGAGATTCATGCTCATATCCGCAAGGTGCTTGCAGATAAATTCGGAGCACAGGTCGCTGAGGATACCACCATCCTTTACGGTGGAAGCTGCAAGCCTTCAAATGCAGCCGAGCTTTTCGCTCAGAAGGATATCGACGGTGGACTTATCGGTGGAGCTGCCCTCAAGGCAGACGACTTCATCGCTATCGCGAAGTCATATTGATTACAGACAGCAGACGATGACGGCGACATTGTCCGCCGCATCCCATAGCCAGATCTTTCCGCCTTCAAGCCTTACGGCCTTGAAGGCGGTATTGTTTATGGAACCGTCACCGCTTGCCGTATTCCACACTATCTCGCCGGAAACTTCCTGATTGACGGAATTGGGTACCTTTGAAAGCCTTACGATGTAGTAGTCGGACATATTGTCCGTATGTACCCTGAACTCGTGGAGAGTGCTGTTGTAGGCCATCTGGAACGTGAGTTCATCGTATCTCAGCATCTCCCGTCCGGATACGACGAGGCGGACCGCATCGCTCTTGACGAACTCTGGATCCAGTTCGTTCTTGACGCAGGAACAGATGGCGGTCAAGGATAGAATGAGTGCCAGTATGTGTTTGCCCTTCATCGTATCTTGATCTTTTTGATTATGATGTCCGTGCTACCGTCCGCTCTGGATACCTCGGCCCTGAGCGTACCGTCCTGCTCAAGCGAATAGTATCCCTGGTCGTCACAGCTTATTCTATTATCATTGAAATACCAGACAACGCTCTTCGCACCGGGAGCATTATAGACTCTCAGCGGTATCCTTGTTCCCTTGATGAAAGCCCCGTCGGCCGTCCTTTCAGCTTCGGACAGATAGATGTAGGGGCTGATGCCCGGGTTGTACGGCTTGGTGCGGAAGTGGACCGGGGCCTTGAACGGACCGGCGGATATCTCCGCGTCATAGTCGGTCATAGGGCTCAATCCGTTGAAGGTGTGGCAGAAATAGCATTGCGAATCAGAGACCTGTACCGGAGCTTCCCCGGAGATTGTAATCGTGCATTCATTGCAAAAAGCCTTCCACTTGATGATGGCGGCATCCTGATATATGTCCGTAGCTTCCACGGTTACCGGCTCTATCACGTCGAACCCGTCTTCAGTGATGCCTGATATTGCGAGGGGACATCCTTTGACTCCGAAGTGGTTGATGCCTTCCGACGGGAAATATCCTATGAGGTGGGCGCACTGGTGGTCCGGGCGGCAATTTATCTCGTTCATATCCCATCTTTGTGCGGCAGTGAGGTCTTTTCTGTAGAAATCCGAGTAGCCTGCATTCTTGGCGGATTTGTCTATATGATAGATGGCTGCACCTTCAGGTCTTTTCTCAATCAGATAGTACTCCTCCGGGATATTTGAAACCAGCTTGAAATAGCGGCCGTCCGAAAAGTCATAATGACCTTTTTCCAGTATCCGGCATTCCCCGGTCCCGAGAACTTCTTTCTCGATGGCGCACAGGTGGGGCGGAACCGTCAGCTTGTCTTCCATCAAGGTGCTGCCGCCTAGTGCGTAGGCGAGTCCTCCGCTGCGTTCACCGTCGGTATCATACAGGTCATTCAATCCGAGGACGTGCCCATATTCGTGACACAGGGACATCAGACCTCCTGATTCGGTGCTTACGCAATAGGAATTGACCTCCTTCCCGTCTTTGGAATATTTAGCACCGCAATCCTTTATGAAGAACCTGTGGGGCCAGATGCCGTCCTCTCCGGCTCCGTCCCTCTCGCTCAATCCAGGCATCAGCAGGAAAATATTGTCTATTTCTCCGTCACCGTCGTTGTCGAACTGCGAGAGATCCACTCCGACCTTCGCACAGGCTTCTATCACACCCTGGTATAGCAGCTCGTCCTTTCTTGTGGTGGAGTTGTGACCGTAGTGTGCTGTGTTGTGGGAGAGCGTCACTGCGTTGCAGAGCTTAAATTCAAAGGAGTATTCCGGAATCTCCGTATTGAAATATTCCTGCGCCTGTATGACCATCCCGTTCAATTCTTCCATTGATTGCCCGAACTCTGAATCCTGGCACTGGACCGGGATGAAAACGGCCCTGATTATGGAAAGTATGATTGCGGTCTTGAACATTTGAGTGCGATATTAGCAATTTTCATCCTGAATGACAAAAAAAGCCGCCTGTCTCACGACCCGGCGACTTTCTATGTACTAAAACCTAAACCTATTACATAGATGCAATCAGTGTAGGTTTTGTTGCATCAGCGTAGATTATTTCTTTGCCTCAGCTACTGAAATCTTACGGAACTCCTTGAGTTCTTTCATGAGTTCGAGAGCGGCCTTGCGTGCGCGTGCGCCTGCAGCCTTGTTGCCCTTTACTACCTGAGCCTCGGCGTTAGCCTTGAAAGCATCGATGTTGGCATTAATCTGATCAACAAGCTTTTTCATTTTGCAAAATTTTAAGTGTTTATAATAATGAGATAGAAATCAGTAAATTAGCAAACCTTCGCAAGATAAAAAAAGGAATTTTGAAAAACAAAAAAATCAGTTAAAAAACTGGATTTTATTGTTTTACCCTTGCGTTAAGGGCAGTCATCGCCCTGTCCAGGCCTTGAAAGACCCAACTCTGAATGCCTTCGATTACCTTATTGAACAGTTCCGGAAGAGCTGCCTTTTCGTCATCGCTGATGTTTCCGATGACAAAATCAACCTGCCCGCCTTTCTGGAAATCGTGCCCGATGCCCATCCTTATTCTGGCGAAGTCCCGGGTGCCGGTGAGCTCTATGATGTTCTTCAGACCGTTATGACCTCCGTCCGAGCCGCTGCCGCGCATCCTGATGGTTCCGAAAGGAAGATTCAAGTCATCGCAGATTACTATGACATTCTCTACCGGTATGTCCAGTTCCTGCATCCAGTACCGTACGGCATTGCCGCTCAGATTCATATATGTGGACGGCTTGAGCAGAAAGAATTTCCGCCCCTTTATCGATACGCTGCCGATGTCGCCGTATCTGCGAGTCTCAAAAACGATATTGGATGCCTGGGCCCAGGCATCCAATACCATAAATCCCATATTGTGTCTGGTGCAGGCATACTCGGGCCCGATATTTCCGAGACCTACTACGAGATAGCTTCTGTCAGACACGGTAGGGTGCTTTTTTATTCAGCTGCGGCCTCACCTTCGCTCTCTGCGACAGCGTCAGCGCTTACGTTGCGTGTTGTCTTGACTCCGCAGATGACTGAATCCTTGTCGGTGAGAACTGAAATGTTGTTGAGCTTGATGTCTCCGGCCTTGATTTTCTTCTCAAGTCCGAGGCTGGTGATATCAACGGTGACGTTATCAGGAAGATTTGCCATCTTGGCGCTGATGCGGAGACTGCGGGCGTTCTGGAAGAACTTACCACCCTGCTGTACACCTATTGCATGTCCTGTGATCACGATAGGAACGCTGATTGCGATAGGCTTCTGCTCGTCTACTGCGAGGAAATCTACGTGCAGGCAGGTATCAGTGATCGGATGGAACTGAAGCTCGTGGAGTATTGCAGTGAATTTCTTGTCACCGTCGAGGATGAGATCAACGATATATGCTTTCGGAGTGTCAGTTACACCCTTGAGATCCTTTTCGCTGACTGTGAAGAGTACGTTCTCGATACCGAGTCCATAAAGATTGCAAGGAACGAGACCCTGCTTGCGGAAAGCCTTGAGAGCGGCTTTTCCAGCGGCCTGACGAATCTGGCCTTTGAGTTCAAAATGCTGCATGAAGCTTGTTTTTAAAATGTGTTACTCAGTTCTCCGGGGAGAACCCCATTGCACCAAAACCCTGTCGGGTTTTATATGCGGGCGCAAATATATGAATTAATTTTTATTTGACCAATTGTGTGGCGGTATTCCACGAAAGAGATTTGTAGTAACCGTCTAGGAAACTGTTGCCCGCCGAAGGAAGATACATACTAAGACCGCAGAAATGCTTTATGTCTATGCTCATGAACCTATCCGGAGCCTTCCTGAAGAAGAGGCACTCTTCCAGTGCGGAAGCCAGTTCTTCCCGCTCTTCCGCCGATATGCCGCAGTTGACCAGTATGTCTTCCAGGTCGTAGTACCAGGTGTGTGCTCCCTGTCCGTAGCACTGCACATTGTCCGGGTCAACGCTGTAGAGGCCGCTCTTGTACTTGCTGAAAAGATCCCGGCAGATGTCTGCCAGCCTCCCTATCTTGCGGCAGTCAACGCCGGAAACCGTGACACCACCATACAGGGAGCTTCCTTCGTACATATTGAAGAAATCCTCGCATACCTTGCCGAGGGCGTATGGGGCATTCTTGAGAAGGGACTCAGTGAGACCGGAATAGTCAAATCCGTCTGTCGGAACTTCCGTGCAGGAGAATATCACGTTGTCACAGATATCCTTCATCTCGTATGCTGTCTCTACGCCACCCATCAGGCAGGCATCGAAAACGAGGTAGTCCAGATGCACGCTTACGGCCTGGGCGAAATCCTGTATCGAGATTTCAACCCTCTCCTCCCGACCCTGGCCCGGACCGAAGCTTCTGGTCTTCGGGTTCTCGTAATAACCTACCGGCAGCCATCCGGAACCGTGTGAGGAAATGAGCGCGCCGTAGTGGTCGGAAGGGAAATTCTCGGATATGTAGTCGAATATGTCGCGCACCGTTTCCTTGTCAAGCGTGCGCGCCTTCTCCGGATATGTCAGCAGAGTGTCCCTCAAGGTGTTTCCGTACAGGTCGGAATATAATCTGATGAGGTAAGGAACAGGCTTTGAATGGTCTATGCACAGCACTGCCTTCTGGCTTCCCTTAATCGGGAGCGGAGATGATGCCAATGCCCGTATGTTGTAGGAAAGGTCGAGGGTCGCGCTGCTGCCGCTGCATCCCTCGAAGAATATGACGGTAACACGGTTGAACGGCTTGCCGGTGTCGTACATATCCTTTTTCTGGCAGGAGGTCAGAAGCGCGGATGATGCAAGGCACATCGCAATGAGTAATGGCACAATCCTTTTCATATCACAAAGATAATCATCTTTTGTTATATTTGTGTCCGGTATGGACAGGGAACGTATCATCAAAGATTATTCCTATTATCTGCGGATGGAGCGGAACCTTTCTCCGAACACGGTTTCAGCATACGTGTCCGATGTGGGTGACTTTCTGGAAACCGTCAGTTCACCCCCGTCCGGGATTGTTTCGGATGAGATTGCGGAGTATATGGGCGCCTTGTCGGACAAGCTGTCCAAGAGGACCCAGTCCCGCGTCCTGAGTTCACTGAAAAGTTTTTTCGACTATCTGGTGCTGGAGGGTGACAGGACGGACAATCCCTGTGACCGCATTGATTCCCCGAAACTAGGGAGATATCTTCCGGATGTCCTGTCCGTCGGGGAGGTCGCTGCCATCATAGAGAGCGTGAGGGCCGAGGCTCCGTCCGGCAGACGTGACAGGGCAATCCTTGAAATGCTTTACGGCTGCGGGCTCAGGGTATCCGAACTATGCAGCCTTCGGATATCCCACGTATATGCCGATGAAGGGTTTGTCCGCATTGTAGGCAAGGGTAACAAGGAGAGGCTCGTGCCTCTCGGAGAGCCGGCCGCTGAAGCGTTCATTTCCTATCTTGAGGTCCGCGGCGATGCTTATGCCCCGATGTATGACGATATCGCCTTCCTGAACAGGTTCGGCAAACCGCTGAGTCGTGTCGCGGTGTTCAATATGATAAAGAAACAGGCGCTTGCCGCCGGGGTGGTGAAGAATATCTCCCCCCATACGTTCCGGCACTCGTTCGCCACGCATATGATAGAAAACGGTGCTGACCTGAGGGTTGTCCAGGAGATGCTTGGACACGAGAGCGTGCTCACCACAGAGATATACACCCATATCGATGCCGGCACCTGGCAGTCCAATATCCTGTCCCATCATCCCAGGAACAAGTGAACCTAGTCCCTTCCGTGCAGAATCCTTTCCGTCTGGGCTTCAACTTCCGGATATTCGTATCCGCGTGACAGCGCGAATCTGATAAGCTTGAATTTTATCTGGGGATCTCCCTCAAGACTTTTCCGCTTGGCCTCCAGAAGGTTACTCAACCTTGCCCCGGCGCGCTCCGGGTCGATTTCGCTGAGAGCCGAGTCGATCACTGCCTGGTCGATTCCTTTCTCCTTGAGGGCGAATCTGATCTTTACCGGCCCCCATCCTGTCAGAGATGATTTTTCCCTTGCGAATGCTGCGGCATATCTGCTGTCATCGATGAATCCTTCGCTTTGCAGTCGGGCTACAATCTCCCCGGCGGCCGCCCTGTCGCCGTCCGTTTTCTTCAGTGCCTTCTGCAGGACGTCCCTTGAACAGAGTTCTGCCTTGGAACAGGCCGATGCCAGCGAATTAAGAATCTTTGCGTCCATCTGAATGTTTACCTGCGAGCATCCCGCACGCGGCCAGAATATCTTCCCCTCTGGAGGACCTTATCGTGCACAGGATCCCGTTGTTGTTGAGACGGTCCCTGAATGCTTCCATCGTGCTTTCCACCGAAGTTTCGTATGGGAAATCCGGTATCTTGTGGAAACGTATGAGATTCACGCGGCATTCCATCCCCTTCAGCATACGTATCAGGGCATCGGCGTGCCGCTTGTCGTCATTGAATCCTGAGAACATCGTGTACTCGAAGCTGACCCTACGTTGCCCGCTGAAGTCGTATTGCCTTATGAGGTCGATGACGTCCTGGATCGGGTATGCCTTCTGGACCGGCATCATTTCCAGCCGCTCATCCGGGAATGGATTGTGCAGGCTTATTGCAAGATGGCATTTCTGCTCGTCCAGAAAACGTTTGAGGACCGGGATGACCCCGATTGAGCTCAGGGTTATCCTCTTTGGGCTCCACGCGAATCCCCAGTCCGCCGTGAGTATCTCTATGGCTTTTGAAACCTCTTCATAGTTGTCCAGAGGCTCGCCCATTCCCATAAAGACGGCATTCGTCAGGGAGGATGCCTCGTCGATGCTGACGAACTGGTTGATTATGTCCGCTGTGCTGAGGTTCCCGTGCCATCCCTGCCTTCCGGTCATGCAGAACCTGCATCCCATCTTGCATCCGGCCTGGGAACTGACGCAGAGGGTGCGGCGCTCGTCGTCAGGTATCATTACGGCTTCGACGGCCCCTCCATCCACGGGGAACAGGTATTTCCTGGTACCGTCCGCGGACTCCGCCATTCCTGCGGGATCCGCCGCACCGAGGTCGAAACGCTCGGAAAGCGCTTCTCTGGATGCCTTGCTGATATTGACCATACGGTCCCAGGAAGTGACTCTCTTGACGTAGAGCCATTCTGCGAGTTGCTTGCCTACGAAACCCTTGAGGCCGCAACTTTCTGCGGCGGCCCTGAGCTCGTTGAGCGTCATACCTAATAACTTCGGTTTCACGTAGCAAAATTAAGGATTTTTAACTATATTTGTTTGCTTTGCATTGAAGCGAATCGATTATAAACGGTAAAACTTATTTTTTATGGCTAAAGAAGTAGAGACAAAGGCCGCAAGCGAAGTGAACGCAGCCAAATTGAAGGCATTGCAGGCCACGATCGACAAGATTGAGAAGGATTACGGGAAAGGGACGATCATGAAGTTGGGGGATCAGCCAGAATGGGACGTCCAGGTCATACCGAGCGGCAGCGTCGCCCTTGACCACGCTCTCGGTATCGGAGGATATCCGAGGGGACGTATCATCGAAATATACGGACCGGAATCGAGCGGTAAGACCACGTTGGCGATACACGCGATAGCCCAGGCCCAGAAAGCCGGCGGAATGGCCGCGATGATAGACGCGGAGCATGCGTTCGACCGCACTTATGCAAAGGCGCTCGGAGTGGATCTGGAGACACTTCTCGTGTCACAGCCCGACAACGGGGAGCAGGCACTGGAGATTGCAGACAGCTTGATACGCTCCGGAGCGGTGGATATAGTGGTGATCGATTCGGTCGCCGCACTTACCCCGAAGGCCGAGATCGAAGGCGAGATGGGGGACAACAAGGTGGGTCTGCAGGCGAGGCTTATGAGCCAGGCTCTCAGGAAGCTCACTGCAAACATCTCCAAGACAAATACCTGCTGTATATTCATCAATCAGCTCAGGGAGAAGATCGGCATAATGTTCGGTAATCCGGAGACCACTACGGGAGGCAATGCACTCAAGTTCTATGCTTCCGTGCGTATCGACGTGCGCCGTACCAGCCAGATAAAGGAAGGGGAGGACGCCCTCGGCAGCCGTACCAAGGTGAAGGTGGTGAAGAACAAGATGGCACCTCCTTTCAAGAAGGCCGAATTCGACATCGTCTATGGAGAGGGTATATCGCATAGCGGTGAGATCGTGGACCTCGGCGTTGAACTGGAGATAATCGGCAAGAGCGGGAGTTGGTTCTCCTACAACGGGGAGAAGCTCGCCCAGGGACGTGAGGCGGCCAAGCAGATCCTGAAGGACAACGTGGAACTTTGCGCGGAGATAGAAGAGAAGATCAGGGAGAAACTTAAGGAGATCAAGGATTAATGGGAAAGGTGATTCTTACCGGTGACCGTCCTACCGGTCGTCTTCATATAGGACATTATGTCGGATCGCTCAGGCGTAGGGTGGAGTTGCAGAACAGCGGTCTGTTCGACAAGGTATTCGTGATGATAGCCGATGCTCAGGCGTTGACTGACAATGCCGACAATCCCGAGAAGGTGCGTCAGAATATCATTGAGGTGGCGTTGGATTATATGTCGGCGGGGCTTGATCCGTCGAAGACGACGATATTCATACAGTCACAGATAAGCGAGCTTACGGAGCTGACCTTCTTCTACAACAACCTGGTTACGGTCCAGAGACTGCAGCGCAATCCTACCGTCAAGGCCGAGATCCAGATGAGGGGCTTCTCCGACAGTGATGACAACCGTGCCGGTACTCCGGTGGGTTTCTTCTGTTATCCGATAAGCCAGGCGGCGGACATTACGGCTTTCAAGGCCACTACAGTGCCTGTCGGTGAGGATCAGGAGCCTATGATTGAGCAGACGAGGGAGATTGTGCGCAAGTTCAATTCCGTTTACGGTCCGACTCTGGTGGAGCCTGAGATATTGCTTCCTGACAATGCCGCGTGCCTGAGACTTCCCGGCACTGACGGAAAGGCCAAGATGAGCAAGTCCCTCGGCAACTGCATATACCTTTCCGATTCTGCGGAAGATGTATGGGCGAAGGTCAAGAGTATGTACACCGATCCGGGACACCTCCAGGTGAGCGATCCGGGCAAGGTAGAGGGCAATACCGTATTCACGTATCTCGATGCATTCTGCCGGCCGGAGCACTTCGACAAGTTCGCGGAGTGCTTCGTGGGCCGCAAGTCTTCATTCGTATTCCACAGCCTTGATGAGGTCAAGGATCAGTATAGAGCCGGAGGACTCGGGGATATGATGATAAAGAACTTCCTGAACGCGGTTCTGAACGACACGCTCGAACCGATAAGGGTCCGTCGCCACGAGTTGGAAAAGGATATCCCATATGTGTACGAAGTGCTCAGGAAAGGTTCCGATGAGGCCCGCGCCGTAGCGGCTCAGACCCTCTCTGATGTCAAGAAGGCAATGCGGATCAACTATTTCGATCCGGGAGTCCTTGACGAACTGATCAAGGAGCAGACTCAGAAGTATAACGGGTAGGAACCCCTTCCCTTTTTGGGGATATTATTTCTCTTTGGCCCGCGCCCTGTTGAAGCAGTCGCGGCACAGAGGTTCGTATGTGTCCTTCTCGCCGAGGACAACAAGGTCCTTGCTGCTACTCAGACGGTGTGAATGTTGGGCGAGATTTCCGCATTTGACACATATTGCGTGCACTTTCTGCACGTCTTCAGCAATAGCCATCAGTTCCGGCATAGGTCCGAACGGCTTCCCTAGATAATCGGTGTCAAGTCCGGCTACGATTACCCTGATGCCGTGGTCCGCAAGGAACTGCACGACTCCGACAAGGCTTTCATCGAAGAACTGGGCCTCGTCGATGCCAATCACCTGCACGCCCTGCTCCACCTCCAGCATTTCTGCCGGCTTGGATATAGGCTTGGACTTGATGCTGGTGGCATCGTGTGATACGACCTCCACGTCAGAGTATCTGCTGTCAACCTTCGGCTTGTATATGGCAATCTTCTGGTTGGCGAACTGCGCACGGCGCAGACGGCGGATGAGTTCCTCGGTCTTTCCGGAGAACATTGAGCCGCAGATGACTTCTATGCAGCCCGTTTTTCTATGATTTTCTGATAACATTGCTTAATTTTGTGGTTGGTGTATGCAAATATAGTAAAATGGAAGTTAAGCGCCAAGGAATTCTGACCATAGTCCCGACACCTGTCGGGAATCTGGAAGATATGACTTTCAGAGCCGTCAAGGCACTCGGTGACGCGGACCTCATCCTGGCCGAGGATACGAGGACGAGCTCCGTCCTTCTCCAGCATTACGGCATACACGGCAAGTTGCTCTCGCATCATAAGTTCAATGAACACGGCACGGTGGGGATGATAAAGGAGAGGATACTTGCAGGCGAGAACGTTGCGCTGATCAGTGATGCCGGCACTCCGGGTATTTCGGATCCTGGGTTCCTGCTTGCAAGGGAATGTGCCGCGGAGGGAATCACGGTCACGACCCTTCCCGGGCCCACGGCCTGCATACCGGCTATTGTGTCTTCGGGGCTTCCCTGCGACCGATTCTGCTTCGAAGGCTTCCTGCCGCAGAAGAAAGGCCGCCAGTCAGTCCTTTCGTCGCTGTCCGGGGAGCAGAGGACAATGGTCTTCTATGAGTCTCCGTACAGGCTGGTGAAGACGCTGGAGCAGTTCGTGCAGACGTTCGGCCCTGACCGGGAATGCTCGGTGGCGCGTGAGATATCCAAGGTCCACGAGGAGCACGTACGCGGCACGCTCGAGTCTGTTCTGGAGCATTTCCGTGGCAATGAACCCAAAGGCGAGATCGTAATCGTGGTGGCTGGGGTAAAGCAGCCTTCACGCGGTGAACATAAAAACAAATACAGTGAGATGAGAGACAGTAGGGAAGATGACTCCTCAGAAGAAGAGTAAGCCTTCGGCCACATTCAAGGTCGGGGTTGTTTCATTGGCTTTTTTGATTGTAGGTTATCAGTCGGCGCTGTTCGTCAATCACGCCGCCGTGGCGCGCATTGTGGCAAACCGCGACAGACCGGATACCGTGTATGTCTGTTCGACCGGAGACGGCTCCGTCACGGACAGGGTCAATTCCGCCCACAGTGAAGCCGCTCAGGAGATTTATGCGGATAATATTCCGGAGAATGAGCGGTTCCGCTTCAATCCCAATACGGTTTCCGAACTGGAACTGCAGCGCCTGGGCTTCTCCCGAAAGCAGGCGGCATCAATTGTTGGTTACAGGCAGAAGGGTGGAAGATTCGTACGCAAGAGCGATTTCGCGAAATCGTACGTCGTCTCGGACAAAATGTACGAGAGTCTCGAACAATACATTGACATCCCCCTTGTCGATATCAACAGGGCTGATTCTTCCGAGTTCGACGGTCTGCCGGGGATAGGCCCGTACTTTGCGTCAAAAATGGTTTCCTACAGGGAGGAGCTGGGAGGATACTCGTACCCGGAGCAGCTGATGGATATCTGGAATTTCGGGACAGACAGGTACGAAGGTCTCAGCGACCTTATCTGCTGCAGCGCACCGGAAAGGCCGTTCGATTTGTGGGGACTTCCCGCGGATTCGCTCAGAATGCACCCATACATACGCAGCAGAAGGATTGCGGAAGCGATTATACTCTATCGGGAGAATACCCCAGACAGCGTGCGTTCTGTCAAGGGACTTGCAGATGCCGGCATTATTCCGGATTCTGTGGCCCGGAAACTTTCGAGATGTCTGGATGCGGGTGGAAACGGAGCTTCAGGCTCGAGTGCCCGTTAGGGAGTGTGACAACTCCTTCGCTGCAGAATCCAAGCGAGACGTAAGATCCTCCGGGGATGGTTTCGGAAGGGTTCTCTTCCGGCAGGGGGATGTATGTCATCACGTCATCCGGCCCTGTTGTCCGGCAGAAGAACTCCAGTACCTTGCCCATCCCTCCCAGAACCCTCAGGCCTGATAAGGATGCGTATCGTACCCATTCGAAGGAACGGCTCCCGTCCTTCATCCTCCTGGCGCTGGAAAAACTCGCCACCGCGACAAGCGTCCCTGCCGGGAGCGCGTGCTCATCTTTCCCGGTATGCCTGGATACGAAAAGGCCTATCCTGTACCTGGAAGAAGCGTCGCCCATCCTGTGGTTGGCACATAAAAAAGCAGCCGCCGTATCCCTGTCGATACGGCGAACTGTACAATTCCTGGCGTAGATACAGTCCAGTTTCCCGAGATTGTCCATATCAGGCTATCTGTGGCCTGCCCGGTCTTTCCCTTCTCTCCTCTCCTTCGAGGTGCCGCTCCTCCATCTTTCCCGCGACGAGTTCCTTGAAGGCTTCGCGTCTCTTGAAGATGTCGATTGCTGCAAATATGGATGCCCTCATTGAAAGAGGATCGGCTTCGTCGCGTCCGGCCATCGCGAAAGCGGTGCCGTGATCCGGAGAAGTACGGATGATAGGAAGTCCGGCTGTGAAGTTTACTCCGTCCTCGAATGCTATTGCCTTGAACGGGGCAAGTCCCTGGTCGTGGTACATAGCCAGAGTGGCATCGAACATCTCATAATGACTGAGTCCGAAATAGCCGTCGGGTGAGAACGGTCCGAAAGCGAGTATGCCTTCTTCCGTAGCCTTCTTTATGGCCGGAATGATAATTTCCTGCTCCTCCGTGCCCAGCAGACCTCCGTCTCCGCTATGCGGGTTGAGGCTCAATACGGCAATGCGCGGCTGGTCGATTCCGAAATCCTCCTTGAGGGAACGGTTCATTACGCGGAGCTTGCTGAGGATTTTCTCCTCGGAAATAAGCCCCGGCACATCCTTGAGCGGAACGTGTCCGGTCACTACGCCCATCTTCATCCTGCTGCTTATCATCAGCATCGTGACATCTTTCAGACCGAATGCGTTCTGCAGGAATTCGGTGTGTCCCGGGAACCCGAAGCCCTCCTCCGACATCGCCTTTTTGTTGATAGGGCCTGTTACGAGTACGTCAATCCCGCCTTTCTTTATGTCATTGACAGCACATTCGAGGGCAGTCAGTGCGGCTTTTGCGGAATCGGCAGTGGCCTGCCCCGGCTCGGCGTAAGCGCTGTCGGGAAGGCAGTTGACGATATTGATCTTTCTGGCCTGTACGTCCTTGACGGAAGATATGCTGTTCACTTCCATCTGCTCGATCTCCGGGATAGTCTTGAGGTAGAAACCGAAAATCTTCGGCGAACCGTAGACTACCGGAGTGAACATATCCAATATACGCGGGTCGGAGAGCGCCTTGATGATAACCTCGTATCCGATACCGTTGGAGTCGCCCTGGGTGATACCCACTGTGAGTTTTCTGTTTGTCATAATATGCAAAAGTACAAAATTCTAGAATAATTCCTGGGATTCGCCGGCATTGTAGCCTTCATCTGCAGGCAGGTCCGGCCTGGAGTATGCCGCTACCGCGAGGGCGTCGCACCTCTCGTTCTCGGGATGCCCCGCGTGGCCTTTCAGCCAGTGGAACGTCACGTCGAACCGTGCGCAAAGACTGTCCATCCTTGCCCACAGGTCGTGGTTCTTCTTTCGCTTCCATCCCTGTGTCATAGTGTTGACGACATAGGATGAGTCGCTGTAGACCTCGACTCTGGCCCCTTCCCATTTCAGGGACTCCAGTCCCTTGATGACAGCGAGCATCTCCATCCTGTTGTTGGTGGTGAGCGCGAATCCTTCGGAGAGCTCCTTGCGGAGATCTCCGCATTTCAGGACTACACCGTACCCGCCCGGGCCCGGGTTGCCGCTGGCCGCACCGTCCGTATACAGGAATATGGTTTCTCTTGTTGTCATTGTACGCAAAAATAGTTAAATTTGTAAGAATATAGGACAATAGGGCGTATGAATATATTGGTGACAGGGTCCAACGGACAGCTTGGCAACGAGATGAGGCGTCTCGGGGCGGCAGGGAAGCATAATTTCATTTTCACTGACGTCAGCGAGCAGGAGGGGGTCGAGACCGTGAAGCTCGACATAACTGACATCGACACGGTAAGGCTGGTCGCCGAATCGGAGAAGGTTGACGTGATAGTCAACTGTGCTGCGTACACCAATGTCGACAAGGCTGAAGATGATGAAGCCACGGCAGACCTGCTCAATCACAGGGCTCCCGAAAACCTTGCCGAGGTGGCAAAGGCCTGCGGAGCGACCCTTATCCATATTTCCACTGACTATGTCTTTGGCGGGGACCGTTTCACTCCGGCGCGTGAGGATGAAAAGCCTTCGCCGGAGAGTGCCTACGGACGGACGAAACTTTCCGGGGAGAAGGCCGTACTTGCCACAGGATGCCGTTCCATCATCATCAGGACAGCTTGGCTATATTCCCCTTACGGAAAGAACTTTGTCAAGACTATGCTCAATCTGACTTCGACCAACAAGACGGTGAAGGTCGTGTTTGACCAGGTCGGTACGCCGACTTATGCGGCCGATCTTGCGGCTCTCATAATGCATATCATCGATACGGGAAAGCTTGACAGGACCGGAATATATCATTTCTCCGATGAAGGTGCCGTGAGCTGGTTCGATTTTGCGCACGAGATATGCTCCCTCAGCGGACACGACTGCAGGGTGGTTCCGTGTCTCAGCTCCGAATTTCCGTCAAAAGTCAAGCGCCCGCACTATTCTGTGCTGGACAAGGGCAAGGTGAAGGAAGTTTTCGGATTTGAACCTCCGTATTGGAGTGATTCGTTGAAAGACTGTTTAGAAAGACTCAAATAATGAAAGGAATCGTTCTGGCGGGTGGCAGCGGTACGCGTCTGTACCCTATTACAAAGGGAGTGAGCAAACAATTGCTCCCGATTTATGACAAACCGATGATCTATTATCCGATATCGGTCCTTATGCTTGCCGGCATCAGGGATATTCTTATCATATCCACTCCTGTCGACCTCCCCGGTTTCCGTCGTCTCCTGGGGGACGGCTCTGACTATGGAGTGCATTTCGAATATGCGGAACAGCCGTCTCCTGACGGGCTTGCACAGGCTTTCATCATAGGAGAGGAGTTTATCGGTGACGACAGTGTGTGCCTTGTCCTCGGAGACAATATCTTTTACGGCAGCCATTTCACGGGAAAGCTTCTGGAGGCTGCCCGGACTGCGGAGCAGGATGCCCGTGCCACGGTCTTCGGGTATTGGGTGAACGATCCCCAGAGATATGGAGTGGCTGAATTCGATTCGGAAGGGAACTGCCTCAGCATAGAGGAGAAGCCGTCTGAACCTAAGTCAAACTATGCGGTCGTGGGTCTGTATTTCTATCCGAACAAGGTGGTTGACGTGGCAAAGCATATCAAACCTTCGGCCAGGGGCGAGCTGGAGATTACGACAGTCAACCAGAAGTTTCTTTCTGACGGGGAGCTGATGGTGCAGACACTCGGGCGCGGATTCGCCTGGCTGGATACCGGCACGCACGATTCCCTTGCGGAAGCCTCCATATTCGTGGAGACCCTCGAGAAGAGAACTGGTCTCAAGATAGCCTGTCTCGAGGATATAGCGTTTGAAAAAGGTTGGATTGATGCCGACAAATTGAGGGCTTTGGCCGAGCCGATGAAGAAGAACCAGTACGGGCAGTATCTGCTCAAGGTGGCAGAAGCAGGATTGTGATATGGAGATAATACGCACTGATATACCGGATGTGGTGATCGTCAAGCCCAGAGTGTTTGAGGATGCCAGAGGCTATTTTTATGAGTCTTTCTCGAAAAGGGATTTCGATGCCGCCGTCAGACCGGTGGATTTCGTTCAGGACAACGAAAGCAGGTCTTCGTACGGAGTGGTCCGTGGTCTTCATTTCCAGAAGGGGAGGAACGCCCAGAGTAAACTGATACGGGTTGTTTCCGGAAAGGTGCTGGACGTTGCCGTGGATGTAAGAGTCGGCTCTCCGACTTTCGGGAAGCACGTCGAGGTGGAACTGTCCTCTGACAACAAGCTGCAGCTTTTCATCCCGCGCGGGTTCGCGCACGGATTCAGCGTATTGTCGGAGATTGCCGTGTTCCAGTATAAATGTGACAATTTCTATGCTCCGGAGTCGGAGGGAGCCATTGCGTTCAACGATCCTGACCTCGGGATAGACTGGCGGATTCCCGCTTCGGCGGCAATACTGTCCGAAAAGGACGCACGTCATCCGGCTTTGAAAGACTGCCGTCCGGAGGAGCTTTTTGATTATAATTGCGATTTATATGAGTAATAAGAGGACCATAATCATCACGGGAGGCGCAGGATTCATAGGATCCCACGTCGTCAGACTTTTTGTGAACAAGTATCCCGAGTACCACATCATCAATGTGGACAAGCTTACGTATGCGGGCAACCTGGAGAATCTCCGGGACATTGAATCCAAGCCCAATTATTCGTTCGTAAAGGCTGACATCTGTGACTTTGATGCCATATATGACCTGATGCAGAAGGAGAAGGTTGACGGGATTATCCATCTCGCCGCCGAGACACACGTGGACCGCAGCTTGAAGGATCCGTTCACATTTGCCCGCACCAATGTAATGGGCACTCTGTCACTCCTGCAGGCAGCCAGGATATATTGGGAGTCATTGCCGGAGAAATGGGCCGGGAAACGGTTCTATCACATCTCCACGGATGAAGTTTACGGAGCTCTCCAGATGACTCACCCGGAAGGAATCGAGCCTCCGTTCACGACCAGGGCGTCCAGCGGTGAGCATCACCTGGCGTATGGCCGGGAATTCTTCACTGAGAATCTGAAATATCAGCCGCACAGCCCGTACAGCGCCGCGAAAGCAAGTTCCGATCATTTCGTAAGGGCCTTCCACGACACATACGGAATGCCGACAGTGGTGACGAATTGTTCCAACAATTACGGGCCGTACCAGTTCCCGGAGAAGCTGATACCTCTTTTCATCAATAACATACGTCATCGCAAGCCGCTGCCTGTCTACGGCAAGGGGGAGAACGTTCGCGACTGGCTTTATGTCGAGGACCACGCGCGTGCCATCGATGTGATCTTCCACGAAGGAAAGGACGGAGAGACATACAATATCGGCGGCTTCAACGAATGGAAGAATATTGACATAATCAAGGTCTTGATCCGGACGGTGGACAGGATACTCGGCCGTCCTGAAGGATCCGACGATGACCTCATCACTTATGTCACCGACAGGGCCGGGCACGATCTGCGGTACGCGATAGATTCGTCCAAGCTCCAGAAGGAACTTGGCTGGGAACCATCCCTGCAGTTCGAGGAAGGTATAGAGAAGACGGTCCGCTGGTATCTGGAGAATCAGGACTGGCTTGACAGGGTCACATCCGGTGATTATCAGAAATATTACGAGGATATGTACGCCGGAAGGTAGTCTGATGAAGAAGGCTCTGATATTGTTGCTTCTGACATTTGCGTGCTGTTTTCGGACAGTGGCGCAGGGTAAGTCTGAAACCATTATCAACGAAGCCGGATACCCTGAAATGTATATCCAGTATGTCCCTGTCGCAATGGACTTTGGTCTCGGCCTGGCAGGGGTGAAAAGCCGGCATAATTTTCTGGACAGACTCGTGATGGGCGGTATGGCCTATGTCTCGGAGACCATCCTCGTCAATGGAATCAAGCTGGCAGTGAACGAGACAAGGCCTGACGGTACGGCGAACAATTCATTCCCGTCCGGACATACAGCCACGGCATTTACGGGTGCCGAACTGACACGTATCGAGTATGGCTGGGGCTGGGGAGGCGGAGCCTACGGGATAGCCGCCGCCACGGGGGCGCTGAGAATTGTACACAACCGTCATTGGTGGTGGGATTGTGTCGCAGGTGTCGGAATAGGGATATTGTCAGCGCATATTGCCGACTGGCTTATGCCTCCAGTACAGACATTGCTTGAGAACTGGGGAGTGTATTCGTTCTTCGGGACATCCCGCTCTCCTGTACTTGACAATATGACATTGTCCGCCGTAGCCGACCCTATTTCCGGCACGTACGGAGCCACTTTTGCATACAGATTTTAGACAGACAGCATACAAATGGGGAGAAAAATCCAGATCATAGCGGGCCCGTGCAGCGCAGAATCGCGTGAGCAGGTGATGGCAGTCGCCGGCTCTCTTGCCGGGCAGGGTGTGGATTTCTTCCGTGCCGGCCTGTGGAAACCAAGAACCCGCCCCGGATGTTTCGAAGGAGTGGGAGAGAAAGGTCTTGAATGGCTCTCTGCCGTCAGAAAGGATTTCGGAATGCGGGTCTGCACGGAAGTGGCCCGTGCCGAGCACGTGGATTTGTGCCTCCGTGCCGGAGTTGACCTGTTGTGGCTCGGGGCAAGGACTGTGGTCAATCCTTTTATGGTGGAGGAAGTGGCCTCTGCCCTGGACGGAGTGGATATTCCGGTTTATCTCAAGAATCCTGTCAATCAGGATATCGACCTTTGGAAGGGTGCAGTCGAAAGGATGGCCTCACATAACGTAGGGCAGATAGGTCTCATCCACAGGGGCTTCTCTTCATTCGCCGATATGGAATATCGCAATGACCCGCGATGGAGCGTGGCCGTGGAGATGAGGAGCGCCTATCCACAGCTCCCGTTCCTCTGCGACCCGAGTCATATGGGCGGAGACCGCAGATATGTTCCCGAAATCTCCCAGAAGGCCATGGATCTCGGCTTCGACGGGTTGATGGTGGAAGTGCACTGCCGTCCTGACGAGGCCAGGAGTGACAGCGCCCAGCAGATTACCCCGGAGGAGTTCGGCAGGCTTATTTCCTGTCTCAGGATAAGTGAACACACTTCGGATGACAGACAGTACAATGAAACCCTGGAGAGACTCAGGGATGAGATAGATACGATTGACAGCGAGATACTGGGAGTTCTCTCCCGCAGGATGGATGTAAGCCGGAGGATCGGCAAGTGCAAGAAAGACAGAAACGTCAGCATCATCCAGCCTGCCAGATGGGATACTCTGATGGAGAAAGTATATGCCCGTGGGGATGAGTCGGGATTGTCCCGTGACTTTGTGTCAAGGGTTTTCAACGCCATACACGAGGCATCGGTTGCAGAACAGAATAAAATAATAGAAAAATGATTGCCACTAACAGAGCTGAATTGGTAGAGTACTGCCTCAAACAGAAGGTTGAGGTGCTCAATTTTCACTATTGCGGTTGGGACGGACGTCTCAAGACGCTCAATTTTGTCATTCGGGACAAGGCTCATCTCGAAAATATCCTCGAGGCCGGGGAAAGAGTGGATGGAAGCAGCCTGTTCCCGTTCATCGAGGCTGGCAAGAGTGACCTGTATGTGATTCCGAGATACAATACCGCCTTCAGGAATCCTTTCGGAACAGTCCCTACCGTGGATGTGCTCTGCTCTTTCTTCAATCGTGAAGGGGAGCCTTTCGAAAGTTCCAGCCAGTATATACTGAGCAAGGCTTCCAGGTCCCTGACCGAGCGTACAGGCCTCAAGATGCAGGCTATGGGTGAGCTTGAGTATTACGTGATAGCTCCGGAGGATCCGCTGTATCCAGTTGCAGACCAGAAAGGATATCACGAAAGTGCACCTTTCAACAAGTTCACGGACCTGAGAGTTGAGGCGATGCGGCTTATCACAGCCGCCGGGGGAGAGGTGAAATACGGCCATTCGGAAGTGGGAAACTTCACCAAAGACGGCCTCGTCTATGAGCAGAATGAAATAGAGTTTACCCCTACTGACATAGAGAAGGCGGCGGATCAGCTTGTGATTGCGAAATGGATAATGCAGCAGCTCGCATATAAATATGGTGTAACCATCACCTTCGAACCGAAGTTGGCCGTCGGAAAAGCAGGTTCCGGAATGCACGTCCACTGCAAGTTCACGAAGAACGGAAAGTCAGTTATGGCCAAGAACGGAGAATTGACGGATACGGCCAGGAAGGCGATAGCCGGATTTATGGATGCCGGTACTTCGCTCCCTGCCTGGGGCAATCCGAGCACGAACTCCTTCCAGAGACTTGTACCTAACCAGGAGGCTCCGACCAGCCTTTGCTGGTCTTACTCAAACCGTTCGGCTCTGGTAAGAGTACCGTTGGGATGGATCAACAGAGAGGATATGGCAGCCAAAGCGAATCCGGGAGAAAGGGCCCTCAATAAGGATTTCTCCGATAAGCAGACCTTTGAGTGGAGGGCATCGGATGCAACGGCGGACATATATCTCCTGATGGCGGCCCTGTGCTGCGCTGCACGTCACGGACTGCTTCTTAGTGACTCGCTCAAGATTGCCGAACGGACCTACGTGGGACTCGGGGTCAACATTCACGCCAAGGACAATGCCGCGATAAAGGACTCATTGGAACAGTTGCCAGCCTCCTGCGCGATGTCTGCAGAGGAGTTGCAGAAGGACAGGCTCATTTATTCAAATGACGGTGTGTTCCCTGATGCCCTCATAGACTACCAGATCAAGTATTTGAAGGGTTTGGAATGATTTGCTATTAGGGTTTTCAATAACAAGCATTTGAAATAAGTATAAAAATCAAATAGCTGAGGGCTTTCCCAGTACTACTTTTGCCTTGTCGGACGGTTGCTCCGGCAAGGTTGTTTTATTAATGAAAAAAGTGTACTAATATGAAACAGTTCTTAGCTTTGATGCTCGCAGGCCTGACGTTTCCTGCAGCAGTGTTCGCCTCAGACAGGGACGATGATTTCGACAATACTCCTGTCTATTCATTCGATCTCGGGAGATATCTCGGCAAATGGTATGAGATAGCCCGTTTTGACCATTATTTCGAAAAAGGGATAAGCAATGCCACTGCATTCTACAGCCTCAATGACAACGGAACCGTGAAGGTGGTGAACTCGGGCTGGAAGAACGGTAAGTTCAAGGTTTCGGAAGGCAAGGCCAAACAGCCGTACCCGGTTGAGAAACCGGCCCTTATGAGAGTGTCATTCTTCGGTCCGTTCTATTCTGACTACAGGGTCCTGATGCTCGATACGGAATATCAGTATGCACTTGTGGGATCAGGAGATGACGATTATCTCTGGATACTCAGCAGGGAACCTATGCTGGATCCGGTGGTGAAGGATTTCATTCTTATCGAAGCAGAAAAGAGAGGCTATGACACGGATGAACTTATTTGGGTGGACCAGACGGAAAACATAAAGGAAAAGTTCGGTATTAGGCAATAAGTTTTGTTATATTTGCCTTGTATGGAATTGAGGCAACTTAAATATTTCACGGCAGTTGCGCGCACCCTCAGTTTTTCTGAGGCTGCGCGGCAGCTGTATGTCACCCAGGGCACGCTTTCCCAGCAGATAATGCAGTTGGAGGACGAGCTCGGATCCCAGCTTTTCGTGCGTACCTCCCACAGTGTATCACTTACAGAACCGGGGATGGTGCTTCTGCCCATAGCCAAGAAGATATTGCAGGAAACGGAACAGTGCAAACTCCAGATGAACGACCTCCGCAAATCTCTCGTCGGACAGCTCAACATCGGGATGACATATTCGTTCAGCGACCTTTTGACTGACACGGTCAAGGAGTTTCTGCGTGCGTATCCAGGGGTGAACCTACGTATCTATTACAAGACTGCGACGGAACTGTATCAGATGCTGGTGAAGGGTGAACTTGACCTGATCCTCGCATTCAAACCCGTGGTCCCTCACAAGGATCTGCTTTCCGAAGTGCTTTTCAATTTCGACCTGTGTGTGGTGATGAAGAAGGATCATCCACTTTCGGACCGCAGCAAGTTGAGTGTGAATGATCTGAAAGGTTACAACATGGCACTTCCGGGGAGCGGCCTCCAGGCGAGAAAGACGTTCGAGAAGTTCAATAACATAGATACGACCGGACTGAACGTAAGGGTGGAGCTGAATGATCCAAACGTGATTATGGATCTTGTACAGAGTTCGAGTCTGATAACTATACTGTCCTCTCTGGCTGCACATTACAGGCCTGGACTCGTCGCCGTACCGCTTGACGGTTACGAGGGAAAGATGGAGGGATGCGTACACTGGCTCAAGGATACCTATCATAAGAAAAGCGCCGAAGCATTCATGGAGATGGTAAAGGAGTCGGCTGCCATACGGAGGCTTTTATAATACGGAATATCTTGCTAAATTTGTGGCGTTATGAAACTAGACAATATCCTGCAGTTGTTTGTGGTGAAGGAGAAGAAATTCTTCCCTCTTTTCACCGACTCGGCAAAAAATATCCTCAAGGCGGCAGAGCTCCTGCTCCAGCAGGCCAAGGAGGAAGACCACGACAGCCGTATTATGCTCGCGCACCGCATCAAGGAGTGCGAGACTGCCGGTGATACGATTACCGACAGGATTATCGATGAACTTCTCGACTCTTATGTGACTCCGTTCGACCGTGACGACATACACGAACTGGCTGAGGCGATGGATACGTTCCTGGACTGCATCAGGGATGCATCGAAGAAAGTGTCGATATACCAGCCGAAGGCAGCCAGCCACAAGCTCATCGAGATAGCTGAATACATCCGTAAGGATGCCGAGATTCTCGTAGAGATCACGGAGCGTTTTGACAATGCGAGGAAAGTGGTCAAGGAGCTGGATACGCTTTGTGACGACATCAAGGAGATAGAACATACCGTCGATGACATTTATGAAAGCTATATGAGCAACCTGTTCTCGCAGGAGAAGGATGCGATAGAGCTTGTCAAGAAAAAGAACATCGCCCAGGCCCTTGAGGACACCTCAGATGTTGCAAAGTCCGTTTCCAACACAGTTAGAAACATTGTCGTCAAACTCGGATAGATGGTAGCGGTTGTTCTTATTACGGTGGTAATCGCCCTGCTGTTCAACTTTACGAACGGTATGAACGATGCCGCGAACTGCATAGCATCCGTAATTGCCACAAAGGCACTTCCGCCGAAAGTTGCGGTTGCCTGGGCAGCCTTCTGGCAGATTATGGCTCTGTTCGTCTTCGATATGACAGTGGCATCCACTATGGGAAAGGGTATCGTCAACGAGAATTGCATCGATGTTTATCTGATCCTGGCCGCCCTGCTGGGATCCGTGTCCTGGATATATTTCTGCACCAAGTTCGGTTTGCCGATATCTGCCTCCCACGCCCTCGTGGGCGGATTGATCGGTCCTGTATGGTTCGTCTATGGTTCACAGTACCTCATCCATTCCGGGATTGCTCTCATCGTGGCGTTCATCGTCATTTCACCATTGCTCGGAATGGTGCTCGGTTTCTTTATGAACTGCATTTTCATGGCCATATTCCGGCATTCCAAAGTAAAGAAGGTTGACCGTACGTTCAGAAAGCTGCAGCTTGTATCTTCAGCTGCCTTCTCGCTTGGATTCGGAGGCAATGATGGTCAGAAGACTATGGGTGTGATAGCCATATTGCTTGCATCGGCGTTTGCCGCGAATCCGGACAATGCTGTTATGAAATTCCTTTACGGAAACGGGTTTATGGCTGCTGGAGGAGAGGGGTTCTTCGTGCCGGTATGGTTGAAATTCACTTGCTACGCTCTGATTGCCCTCGGGACGGTCACCGGAGGATGGAAGGTGATACGTACGCTCGGAGATGGATTGAGCAAGCTCTATCCTGTTCAGGGATTCTGTGCCGAGGCATCAGGGGCGGTCACTCTCATCATTACAGCCATTTTCGGAATCCCCGTAAGCACCACTCATACGATTACCGGATCCATCATCGGAACAGGTCTTACAAGGGGAGTGAAGAGTGTGAAGTGGCTCACAGCCAAGAACATCGTGTGGGCCTGGGTATTCACCATACCTTGCGTCATCGTGGTGTCAGGACTTATATATCTGGCGATGGTCCACTGGTTCGGTGTACCTGTAAAGGCACTCTAGAACAGTTCCAAAGACTTTCTTATTAGATTTTCCCTGGCGGTTTCCGCCTTCATCGCTTCAATCGGGAAACCGAATGAGACGACGTTGTATCCGTCTCCTCTGAACAGGACTGCAGCAGGCGTACCCGTCCTGTCATAGCGCAGGAGTATCGATCCGTTACTGCCGGAAGGTTTGATTCCGTCAGGACACTCAACGCTGTATGATATCTCATTAGGTGCATTGAAGAACTCCTCCGGAGTGTTGAATCCGAATTCTTCGGAAGGGGCTATCTTTCCGCTTCCCGTACCGCGGCTTGAAACCCAGCTGTATCCCAGGATGGTCTGGCAGAAGTGTGTGGCCTGATCCCTGTATCCGCGGTCGATCTCCATATCATAAACGCTTGACCAGGCATCCGTGGCGATGTGGGCTCCTGATATCAGGACGTTGCTCCCCTGGACTGTGGCCTTTCTGAGCGCGTTCTGCAGCTCGACAGGAAATACGCGGTATCTTGCAGGGACGTCTTTTCCCACATCCGTCGTCACCTGCTTGCCGCATATCAGGTCTATGGCCCAAGGGGTGAGTTCTTCCGGTATTATGTCCATCGCATTGTAGATGCTGCTGAATGCGGATGAACTCATCGAACAGAACGGGTGCCCGAGGCCGAGCAGAATCTTTCCGTGCAGATATGGATAGTCAAAGGTGTTGCCCGCTATTATCTCTCCCGCGTGGTCGTCGTCGGTGGCCCCGAACCCCGGAGCATCATCGGAAATCCATTCAAGACCGCGTCTGTTCTCGTAATTCTCGCCAATGTAGCTGATATCATTGATGTATGGAACTCCGCTGTCCATACGGGCATCGAATCCGGCCACGTTGTCCGAATGATACCAGTAAGGCGCGGATACCCTGGTGAAATTGTTCACTACGAGCACCGGACGGCTCATTATGTCCGAAGGTCTGCCGAGTGCGAGAATTTCTGAAGGGAAACTCTTTCCCCCGTCATTGAAAGCAGCCACCTTATATGAATATATGTGTCCCGGCCTGACTGGCAAGTCCACCTGGTTGCCTCTGACTTCCCGTCCGGCATCGAAAGGTCCGTCATCGATCCTGGTATAAACGATATACCCGGTGGCGGCAGCCGTAGGCTCCTTCGGGTCGGTAGTCTCTTCCCAGCTCAGATGAGCCTTGCCGTCCCTGGAGAAGGTTGCGGCAAAACTGTGGACCGGCAGTGGCTGGACAGTATATGAGGTATTGTAGAACTCGGCCAGGAACTTGAGTATGCCCTTATAGACGGCGCGGCTTACCACGAACCGGAATGCCGGGTCCTGCCCGTATCTCATATCCTCGAAATTCTGATGGCTGAGCAGCTCCAGAATCATTGCCGGGACTCCGCTTGTCCTGGATTCGCTGTACGAGCGGTTCCAGAGCATCCTGCGGTTCCATTCCGGATTGAAGTCGGAACGGATGTCGGAGCAGACCTGGTCCTGGACGTATTCCGCCAGAAGTCTGCAGGCATCGCGCGAACCTCCGTTGAGGAGCTTCCTCGATCTGTCAGCCATAAGGGTGTAGATGGCAAGAGTCCCGACGATGCTGTCGGCTTGAGCTGTGCCCGCATCGGAGTGGAATGCCAACGAGAGGTCGAATGGAATGTCCTTCTTCTCTCTCATCATTTCGGTCCATGGACCGCGGTCGGCGAAATCGTTCGTATAGTCCTTCGGCCACAGGCCGGTGATCTCTTCGCCTGCTCCGGCCCAGGCCATCCAGTAGAGAGCCCCCTCCATATAGCTGGGAACGCCAGACGGGTGCATCTCTCCGTCTACGGGACCCCTTGCAACCTTGCCCATTCCGCCTCCGATCTTTACCGCATCGGCTGTCACGACCTCGCCGCTGCGTCCCCTGTTGTCGAGGGTTACCATACAGGCACCCTTTCCGAATTCGAAGGTTCCGAGATATATCCAGGTGCCTCCGCCCCTTTTCTGGTTCACGGTGAATTCTGTCCTGCCGCCAAGGTGGTGGACCGTATAATGTGCTTCCTTGCTGCTTGACGGGAGGGTTTTGTAGGATATGTAGACGGCATAGTTGCCCCTCTGCTCGATTTCCATCTTCCAGCTTGCCGTGGCCGTAGCCCTTCCGCCGGCACAGGAGGTCTGACGAACGCTTCCCATAGTGAAAGGATTGTCGGACAGCTCGTACAGCTCCTTGGCGTCGGCGAATCCCGTCCCACCGTCAGACCAGGAGCCTTGTTCGGAATATGTTCCAGCCCTTCTGACACTGCCTGTCCTGGCTGTCTTGAAACTTCTGTCGTTGTCAGCAATATACTCAAGGCTGTGCGTATCCCTCTCGCGTGGAGTCATCACGTACGCCCCTGCATTCTCCAGCATCGGGATGAGGAACGGCAGCACGAAACTCTGGGTGAACATATCCTCGCAGGTCCTGTGGACCCTGGCGCGTTGCCATAGCCAGGAATCGCTCTGCTCGTCGTAATATTTCCCGTGGCTCTGCCACAGGGATATGAACCTTCCGTCAAGCCCCTTCGGATACCGTCTGGCATCCGTCTGCCTGATGAACGACTGCTCGCGTCCCGGATCGCGTACCGTTCTGGAGTATCCTGAATTGCGGCCGTCAGACCGTCTCACGGGAGTGATGAGGTCCTTGAGGTTTATGTTTCTTGCGAATATTTCTCCCAGTGAATAATCGGAATCCAGATTCCTGATCTCCGAGGAAAGATATTCCCGAAGCCATTCTGCGCTTTCCCTGTGCCAGGGATAGTCACTGAAATCCTGAGTGAAATAGAAATCCAGGGAACTGCCCCTTTTAAGAATCCTGTTTATCTTCACTTTCGACTTGACCGTCGTCATACGGGTGAGGAATACGTCCAGAGAGTCACAGAACGTTTCATAGGATTCGACCTTCCTGACGTCCTGAGAATAGGAAATGCCGCACCACAGCATAAGCAGTGTGCATATCAGGAGAGCTCTTTTCATTTCTTCTTGAATAGTGTGACCAGAAATACGAACACTGACGATATGCCCAAAGACAGGATGTCAGCATAGAAATCCTTCACATCGGCCGTCCTTGTCATGGTGAAACCCTGAATGTACTCTGTCAGGGCTGCGATGGAACAACCCAGCAGAAGGATCAGGAACACAAGCAGGGCGTTCTTCCATACTTTTGTGATTTTCCAGTTCGTGGAAAGGAAAGCCAGGATAGGGAAGGGGAGGAACATAATGAAATGGGCCACCTTGTCGGTCGGCAAACCAAGAAAACTGCTCCTTATCGATGGCAGGCTGTCTCCGCTGGCGAAGCAGAGGAAGGCTATCGCCACGAGATACAACAACATCAGAATCCTTGATAGAAATACCCTGCTTTTCATATTGAATCACGGCGTCAGAGCGCCTGCATATCATTGAGTTTCTTGTAATATCCGTCCTTTGAGATAAGTTCGTCGTGGGTGCCGGTCTCCACAATCCGGCCCTCGTCCATTACGATGATCTTGTCGGCGCCCTTGATTGTGCTGAGCCGGTGGGCTATCGCTATGGTGGTGCGGTTGGACATCAGACGGTCCAGCGCTTCCTGTACGATGTGCTCGGACTCGGTATCCAGTGCGGCAGTCGCTTCGTCCAGAATAAGGATAGGCGGATTCTTGAGTATGGCCCTGGCTATGCTGATGCGTTGCCTCTGGCCGCCGCTGAGCTTCACGCCTCGGTCTCCTATCATTGTCCGGTAGCCTTCTTCCTTCTCCATTATGAAGTCGTGCGCGTTGGCTATCTTGGCTGCAGCTATGACTTCCTCTTCGGTGGCGTCTTCCTTGCCGAAGGATATGTTGTTGAATATGGTATCATTGAACAGGATAGGGTCCTGGTTCACGTTCCCCATAAGTCCCCTGAGATCCTGTATCCTCAGATTCCTGATATCGATTCCGTCGATGCAGATACTGCCGTATGTGACGTCATAGAACCTAGGGATGAGGTCGACAAGGGTGGACTTGCCCGCTCCTGATGCACCTACGATGGCTATCGTCTTGCCCTTCGGTATCTCACAACTGACATCGTCCAGGACGATGCGGCTGTCATCGCTGTACTTGAACGAAACGCTGTTGATGCTGATACCCTTGTTGAATCCATCGAGCCTTTCAGGATTGACGGTTTCCTTGATAGGATTCTCGCTGAGCAGGATATGGTCAATCCTTTCCATTGATGCGAGACCCTTAGGTATGCCGTAGGCTGCTCTGGAGAGATCCTTGATAGGCTGTATCACGCTGTAAAGGATTGCCATATATGAAAGGAACGTCGGTGCGTCCATGCTTGCGCGTTCTCCGAGGATGAGGAATCCTCCGAACCACAGTACGATGGCAATCATAACCGTGCCGAGGAATTCGCTTACCGGGTGCGCACTGGACTGACGTACGGCCACTTGGGTGAGTTTGCGGCGCATATTGTCAGTGACGTCGGAGAAACGTCCCTCCATCTTCTTCTCGGCGATGAACGCCTTTATAATCCTCAGTCCTCCTAGCGTCTCGTCCAACTGGCTCATCATATCGCTCCACATACCCTGCGCTTCGAGGGACTGAGCCCTGAGCTTGCGTCCTATGATGCTCATTACCCATATCATCGCAGGGGCGAACAATATCGTGAACAGAGTGAGTTGCCAGGACATATAGCAGAGCCATCCCATATAGAATATGATGAGGATAGGGTTCTTGAGGAGCATGTCCAGGGTGCTTGTGATGGAGTTCTCCACTTCCTGAACATCACCGCTCATCCTTGCTACGATGTCGCCTTTCCGCTCCTGTGAGAAGAATCCGATAGGCAGGTAAATGATCTTGTGGTATATCTCCCGCCTTATGTCCCTCGTTATTCCGGTACGCATCGGTACGATCGAAGCCGCCGCCCCGAAATAGCAGGACGTCTTCACCAGCGTTATTCCGCAGAAAATCAGACACAGCATAAGAAGTACCCTGCTCGCTCCGTAGTCCGCTATCGCCAGTGAAACATAGTAGTACATATTCCCGATGACGGACTCGAAATCCATCGGAAAAGTCCAGGGCGTGAATTCGTACACCTGCTCCCCTCCGACCTTGAAGAGTATCTGAAGAATAGGTATGAGGAGAGAGAACGAGAATATGTTGAAGATGGCTGACAATATGTTCAGCAGCACGGAACATCCGAGATATCCCTTGTACGGCGCAGCATAGCGTACCATCACTTTCCAGAATTCCTTCATATACTGCAAAGATAACTATAAATTGAATAAATGGGTCGGAGTCTGACGGGGAAGAGCTACCAGCCTTGCGTCTCCGGCTGCGTCGCGGCAGGCATCAAGCGCAAGGTCCGGTGTATTGTTGTGCTCGGAGAGATGACAGAGGAAGATATTGCCCAGGCCTTCGTGCCTTGCGGCACGTATGGCTTCCGCGCATTCTTCGTTGCTCAGGTGTCCTTTTCCGCCACAAATGCGGTCCTGAAGGACTTTCGGGTAAGGCCCGTGACGCAGCATCCCGTAGTCATAATTGGCTTCGATGACCAGTGTGTCCGCCTGGGATGCCATCTCCAGCGCTTCCCGGGTGACACGCCCGGAATCAGTCATTATCACGAAACGGAATCCGTCAAGCTCGATTGCATATCCTATTGTCTGCGTGGCATCGTGCGGTACCTCGAACCACCGGGCCCTTATCCTTCCGTGGACGATTTCTGACCAGTCGTCCGACAGAATCCTGCTGCATCCGGAAATCCACGGATGAACCATATAATTGCAGTTCAAGGCACTGTGCAGGGTTCCGGTGGCCCATACCGGTTTCTTCAAGCGCTTGCACCAGGACCCCAGGGACCGGATATGGTCATTGTGATCGTGAGTGACGAGTATGGCATCGATTTCCTCCACGGCGATGCCGTCGCACTGAAGCTCCTTCTTGGCCCTCCTCAGGCTTACTCCGGTGTCTATCACAATGGAGTGCTCACACTTGCCCTCGTCGGAAAATATGCCCAGGAAATAGCAGTTGCCGCAGGAACCGGATGATATTGACTTGAACTTAATCATTTTCCGCCTTGCAATATTTGCTGATTACGCTGTATGCGTCCGCGATTCCGAGCTCTCCGGCCCTGGAGAGGTCAATACATCCCTTTTCCTTGTCCTTCAGATAGATGAGGACCAGACCTCTGTTGTAGAAGGCATCCCCCATATAAGGGTACAGGCTGATGGCCTTGTCGTAACTTTCGAGCGAGCTCAACAGTTCCGTCGAAAGACAGTAGAGATTGCCCAGGTCGTAATACAGATATGGGATATCAGGCAGTATGGCAATAGCCGCCCTTATATCCTCTATCGCCTCGGAATAGTCGTATGTCCTCGACGCCTTGTCGCTTACCCTGGCCCTGGTGGCTCCGGAGTCATCCATCGTAAGTGTCTGGACATTGTTCTCCATCGAGGCTATGAAGTCTATCATCTCGGCTCTCAGCACACCTCTGTTCATAAGGTAGAATCCCTTGTAGTATCTCTGATAACGGTCCCTTTTGGCATCGCTGTCAGCAAGGTTGACCGCCTGGTTGAAGTAACTCAGTGCGGTGCTGTACTGCTTGTTCTGGAGCTCCTGCAATCCCTTCAGGAAATATCCTTCCGCCGTGTCCGGAATGCCCTTGTATGTGGCTCCGACGGCCGTATCCCCACTTTTTATACTGATTGGCAGGTCCGCTTCCGTTATGAACCTGTCAAGCAGGGCGTTCTCATAGCGTCTGCTCAGGGCGACGGACATATCCTCGCGTTCCGGAGTTATGCTGAATTTGTAAAGAGGCTTGAGTCGTATGTCGATGTCCCTGTGCTGCAGGAGTTCATCATTGAAATCCTTCTTCGCGAAATCCGCATCCAGGGCTATGAGCGAACTGTACTTCTTGGTGGTGTCGGCAAAGGATCCTTCCTGGGTGGTGTTCTTTGCCCTGTATTCCGCCACTTTCTTCTGGGCCATATCATAGTCCCTCTTCGAATCGACGTTCCGGCCCAGCATATTCTCGACGTAGGAACGGTTCATATAGGCCTTGGCGAAATCAGGGTACAGCTCGATGGCCCTGTCGTAGTCCTCCAACGCGTCCTGCCACCGGCCCATCTCCATAAAGAACGCCGCCCTGTTGTAGTATGCCAGCACGTTCTCCGGATTGATGTTTATCACGCGGTCTATGTCATCCAGCGCATCTTCATAATTGCCGACCTGGGCATTGATGAGACTCCTGTTGTAGAGGGTGAGGGCATTGCCCGGCTCGTCCTTGAGCACACGGTCCAGGTCAGCCATCGCCGCATTGAAATTCTTCTTCTCATAATGCATCAGGGCTCTGTTGAAGAATGCGAAGGTGTTGCTGCTGTCCAGCGCTATGGCGAGGTTCATATCGTTTATCGCGCTTTCATAGTCCTGCATTTCGGCATAGAGACGCCCGCGACGCACATATCCTTCAGGATCGAACCTGTCAATCCTGATAGCTTCGTTGTAATCCTTCAGAGCGCTCAGCGTGTCGCCCAGAAACAGGTAGGAGGCACCTCTGTTGAGGAAAGCCCCCGGGTCCTTCGGCTCCTTACGGATATATCTGTCGAAGTCATCCACGGCCTCCTGGAATCTCTGGGCAAGGAAATATGTCACACCGCGGCTGTAGTAGAGCCCCGTCATTCCGGGTCTGAGGTCTATCGCATACTGGAGGTCCCGGAGCGCATCGTCGTATTCTCCGGACTGGCTTTTGGTGATGGCACGGTAATGATATCCGTTCGTGAACACCGGATTGATACCTACGCTCTTGTCGAAATCCTGCTGCGCGCCCCTGATGTCTCCAAGGTTGTATTTCGCGATCCCGCGGTAAAAGAAACTCCAGTAGTCAGCAGTGTCAAGCCGTACCAGTACGTTGAAATTCTCGATGGCCTGCGCATACTTTCCGTCCTGCAGCGCAAGACGTCCGCGCCAGGAGAACACATCTTTGTCATATTGGGCGAAGATGCTTGAGGAAACCAGTGCCAGCAGTATGGTAAGGAGAATCTTTTTCACTAAATTTGCAGGTTCTCACAAAGATAGCATTTATTGTGCCGAGAATAAAGCTCATATACAAAATATTTTTGCTTTCGGCGGTCATCTTTTCACCGTTTCCGGTGTTCTCGCGCACGTTGACGGGACCACAGAGGCTACGTGCCCGCGTGGAATTCCTGACCGACTCCCTCTGTGCGGGGCGCAGTACCGGTACGTCCGGTTCCTTTGAGGCGGCGTCATATATCCTGAGATGCTTTGAATCCTGTGGAATGAGTGTGGACTGTCAGACCTTCGACGTGGACAGTCTGGTCGGGCACAATATCATAGGACGCCATATCGGCAGACCTTCCGCCCCGATGGATTATGTACTTGTGATAGCCAGTTATGACGGAATGGGGACTGTCGGCGGAAGGATACTTCCGGGAGCCGATGCGAACGCTTCGGGAGTCGCCGCCCTGCTGGAGATAGCCGGCCGGCTGAAGGATTCCCCGCACAATTATGTCTTCGTCGCCCTTGATGCACACAACAGAAGTCTCGCAGGTGCAAAGGCCTGTATGTCGATGTTCAGAAAACCCGGAATCGTGGTGAACCTTGACACGATGGGCAGTATCCTTGCTCCGGTGACGCCCGCCAGGACTGATTACCTGATTGCGCTGGGCGGCATCCCGCACGCCCGTGAGCTTGAAGCGGAGAATATCTTCGGAGATCTGGTGCTCTATTATGACTACTACGGCAGCGGGAGTTTCACGGACCTCTTCTACAGGCGGATATCCGATCACAAGTTCTGGCTTGAGAACGGTGTGGACTGCCTGATGTTCACTTCCGGGATTACGGAGAATACCAACAAGTGGTATGATGATGCCGTATCGCTGGACTACGATATCTTCTCGAAACGTGTGGACCTCATCTCCCGCTGGCTTGCAAAGCAATAGCTATTCCGAATCCGCCTTCTGGAGGCGCCTGTGCGCCGTTTCCCTGACCATCTCATCATAGCCGGTCAGTGCTGCGAACGGGGCGAACTGCGCCGCACGGTCCATTTCCGACATCCTCGGGTGCCGTTTCGAGGTCGGGTGCTCCAGCCCGATTATGTCATCGTATCTGTGATCTTCCTCCATATCCTTCAGTTATTCCTTGTGGCCACCCACCTGCCCGTTCCTTTCCCTGGCCGTCGCCCCGTCCAGGAAATTCGCTCCCTTGAGTATGGCGTTCTTGCCGAATTTTCTCTTTATGTCCAGAATCGCCTCCTGTCTCCTCCGTTCCCTTCCGTCATCAACCTTCTGCTCGAACAGGTCCAGCTGCGCTCCCTCTGCCCTGGATTCGTCCACGGTGTTGTTGGCTACCACGTACATCCTCCTGACAAGGAGAGATCTGTCCACAATCTTGTCGAACAGCCGCATCACGGCATCGGTTATGACTTTGGTGGATGATGTCTGCAGGCCGAGATCTATGGAACCGTGGGCGGGTTTCGGTACAGGACGGCCGTAATAGTCATTCACAACAGGTCCCCGGTATGCTTTGCAACGTTCCGGGTCCATTATGTTTTCCGTGTCATATACGACATTGAGGGTCATATGGTCCGCTACCAGATGTTTTGAGACAAGGTCGAGCACCAGCTGGTCGGTCATCTCCCACGCCACCAGTCTGGCTTCATCGAACAGATACGGTCTCGTCAGGACCTGCCCGCTGCTCAGGCTGTTGGTAGCCGGCTTGTATGCCTTTATCTGGGCTATCGTGCAGGGCTCCCATCCCCAGGCGTGGTCGATGAGAAGCTCCGCGTTGACACCGAAGAGCTTGTAAAGGCGCTCCTCGCAGTTGAGGGAATATCTCGCTATGTCCCCGAGAGTATGGATGTGCTCCGCTTCCAGCCTTTCGGCCAGTCCGTGGCCTATTCTCCAGAAATCGGTCAGCGGACGATGGCTCCAGTATTTTCTGCGGTAGCTCATCTCGTCGAGTTCGGCGATACGCACGCCGTCCTTGTCGGCCGGGCTGTGCTTGGCTTCGACATCCATCGCCACCTTGGCCAGATACAGGTTGGTCCCGATTCCGGCGGTAGCGGTTATCCCCGTCTGGGAAAGGACGTCCCTGATCATCCTCATTGCGAGTTCGTGCGCCGTGCATCCGTAAGTCTTCAGATAGGAGGTCGCGTCAATGAATACCTCATCGCAACTGTACACGTGGATGTCTTCCGGGGCTATGTAATTGAGATATATCCCGTACACTTTCGTGCTGACTTCCATATAGCGCCGCATCCTCGGCTTCGCCACTATGTAGTCAAGACCCTTTATCTGCCTGGCCTTCTGTACCACTTCGAACAATCTTGCCCTTCCTGGTATGCCGTAGGCCTTCAGGGAAGGGGACACCGCCAGACAGATGGTCTTCTCGGTCCTGGATATGTCGGCTACGACAAGGTTCGCCTTCAGGGGGTCGAGCCCCCTGTCTACGCATTCTACAGATGCGTAGAAGGACTTCAGGTCTATTGCTATGTATTGCTTGTGCGATTCTGCTGACATCGGTCCGGGTGTATGGAACAAAATTAATGAATTATGGTTAAATTTGTAAACAACAAAAAACAGGAATATGCTTAAGGTCAATCTTGACGGCTGTGGCTCTTTCGTGAGCGATGCCGAGTATCAGAAATATGTTGAAAAGGCGCTGAAAGCCTATGATGTGCTTGTCTCCGGACAAGGGGCGGGAAATGATTTCATCGGATGGAGGACTCTGCCTTCCGATGTCCCGGAGTCACTGCTTGAGGAATGCGAAGCTGTCAGGGACGACTGGAAAGAAAAGGGGGTTGACCTGGTCGTGGTGATAGGCATCGGAGGTTCATATCTCGGTGCGCGCTGTGCCATCGAAGCTCTCAGCCATCCGTTCATACGCCCACAGGGGGTACCACAGATTGTTTTTGCCGGGAACAACCTTTCCGAAGAATACCTGTCTGAGGTGATGGATCTTGCCAGGATCCGCAACACTGCCTGCGTGGTGATATCCAAGTCTGGTACTACGACCGAGCCTGCCGTCGCGTTCAGGATTGTCAAGGAATATCTGGAAGGCAGATATGGCAAGACCGGGGCATCCGAGCGTATCGTAGCGATCACCGATGCCGCGAAGGGCGCGCTCAAGACCCTTTCGAATCAGGAAGGCTACAGGACATTCGTCGTTCCTGACAATGTCGGGGGACGTTTCTCTGTCCTTACTCCTGTGGGACTCCTGCCTATCCTGCTGGCCGGCTTCGATGTCCGGGAGATGCTTGCAGGCGCTTCCGAGATGCAGAAATACCTTGGCGGAGACCGCTCGGAGTTCAATCCTGCCGTCCTTTATGCGGCAATGCGCAATCTTCTTTACGCGGAGAAAGGTCTTACGACAGAGATCCTGGTGAGCTACAATCCGAAGTTCCAGTATCTCGGCGAGTGGTGGAAGCAGCTGTACGGCGAGTCCGAAGGCAAGGGAGGGAAGGGCATATTCCCTGCATCCGTGATATGCACCACGGACCTTCATTCGATGGGACAGTTCATACAGGACGGCAACCGTACGCTTTTTGAAACTGTGATATCCATCGATAAGTCGAACAGGGAGCTCAAAATCGGTTCGGATGCCCAGGATCTGGACCAGCTCAATTACCTGGCCGGGCAGAACGTAGAGCATTGCAATGCAATGGCCAGGATAGGTACCAAGCTGGCGCATATCGATGGCGGTGTACCTCAGATAGAAGTCAGTATCGAGAGGATAAACGAAAGGACCCTTGGGGAGATATTCTATTTCTTCGAGTTCGCCTGCGGCATCTCGGCATACGTTCTCGGGGTGAATCCTTTTAACCAGCCGGGTGTTGAGGCGTACAAAAAGAATATGTTCGCGCTTCTTCACAAGCCTGGTTTCGAAGCCCAGACCGCGGAGATTGAAAAACGTCTGGGTTGATCTATTTTCTCCTGTGATGTATGTTCGAGGCTATGATGATGCCGAGAACTATGGCTATGGTTACCTTGATGGCTGTGAATCCTGCGCCAAGGGCGGATTGCAGCTGTGAGGAAACCGTGTAGTAGGAACTCCAGAATACTCCGGCTCCCGGAATCAGCGGGAATATCCCGCAAATCAGGAATACGGTGCTCGGGCACTTCAACCTGACCGCACAATGCTTGGACAGCAATCCTACCGCCGTCGCAGCGCAGAATGTGCCTCCGGCAACTCCGAGAGGCGTATATCTGACACACAGAAGATATATCAGCCAACCGGCCATACCCACCAGCCCTGAAGACATATAGAATTTCCTTGGAACACCGAAAAGCACGGCGAAAGCTGCCGTTCCGACAAATGCTGCGAGAAGTTGCAGCGGGAACGCCGCCGTCAGAGTATCTGTCACCGTTCCGTGCAGTTGTATCATACCTCCAGCTATCCAGCTGTGTGCGATGAAGGCCAGGGAAACTCCCAGAGCGATACAGAAGAATACCATCAGCGCGTCGATAAGTCGTGTGGACCCGGCGATGTAATCTTCATTTGCCATATCCCTGAGCCCGTTCGTGAAAGGTACTCCCGGAATCAGGAGTATCATTGCGCCGATCACCATATTGCCGAGATTCACGCCGAAGCCGAGTTGATGGAACAGAAGACAGACGATGGTCCCGATAAATCCGCCGCAGATGTTTGCTAGTATCTTGGACATCTTCGGGGAACCTACGAAAATGATGAAACAGCACATGATCAGCCCTGCAATCGCGGCGGCTGCACAATCGGAAAGTCCGCCTCCGAATATGGCGCAGAAACCTCCGCATCCGAGAACAGTCCCGACAAGCCGCTCCCAAACCGGCTTGGCTTTCATCTGCTGTATCCTGTCCAGTTCGGCCGAAGCTTCCGGAACTGACAGCCCCTTCTGTGAGATGTCCCTTGATAGCTGGTTTACGGCCACGACTTTGTCCAGGCTCGCACTTCTGATGGGGATGAATTCGACGTTGGCGTAGGCTTTACCGGTCGTAAAGATGCCGTTGCTGAGTACGAAGAATTTCTCGGTATCCTCCCCGTAATGGGAAGCTATCTTCTCCATCGTCTCCTCGACGCGATAGATCTCCGCTCCGTTCTCCAACAGCGTGCGTCCAGCTGATGAGGCCAGTTTGAGTATTTCCTGAGAATCGTCCATATCTGCGCTTAGAACGGTTTGAAGCCTTCAGGCATTGACAGTTTGAAGACATTGTTGCGGTGCATCCTGTCTATTTTTCCCTTTATGGCTTCGTCTTCGCATATCCCTGTGCGGATGTACCTGTCAAGTACGGCGTAGGTGAATCCGAATTTCTCCTCGTCAGGGCAGCTGTGCGGCAGCCCGTCATCCGGGGTCTTCTCCACCCATTTGTCAGGAAGTCCGAGCGCGTGACCGATACCCTTCACTTCCTGGACGGTAAGCCCGGCCATAGGGGAGAAATCACCGACATTGTCACCCCATCTCGTCGCATAACCGATCCAGTCCTCAGACAGGTTGCAGGTGTTTGTGACCCTTCCGTTCAGTGATTGGGATATGGCATAAAGGGTTGCCATACGTACGCGCGGGGGGATGTTCTGCTCCGCCTGGTGGCTGAATCCTTCCGGAAACGATGCTCCCGGTGTCCTGAATCCTCTGACGATGTCCCCGATAGGTGCGCATATATATCTGATGCCCAAGTGCTTGCATATTTCGTCGGCATCGTTGACACCCTGCCCTTCAGCCGGCATCGACACACCGATGACCCTGTCTTTTCCAAGCGCTTCAGCACAAAGTGCGGCGGCTACGGTGCTGTCCTTGCCTCCGCTCATTCCCAATACGGCGCAGCATCCGCTGCCATTCCTGTCAAACCAGTTGCGGATCCACTCCACGCATCTGTCTTTGAGATTCACGTAATCCATATATGCGAATATAGTAATATTACCTGATTGTCCTCGATATCAACGAAGTTTGTTGGTCTCAAAATGGGACTTTGTCGCCAAAAAATAATATGCGACACCTGCGGCATTCAGGATAAAGGCGGCCCAGAAAGCGGCTCCGTATCCCAAATGTTCCGACAGAAGTCCTCCCAGAAGTACTCCGAGTCCGTTACCGGCATCCCAAGCCGTGAGAATCGAAGAATTTGCCGTACCACGCTGGCTGTTCGGAGCGAGGTTAATGAACATATTCTGGAATGCAGGATACATGTGCCCGTTGCCGAGACCTATTATCAAGGCGGCTCCGAAATAGCCTACAGGAGATTTCAGTGCGGCGAAAAGACAGTATCCGAAGACGGAGATGAGCACCCCTATCGAGGCGTTGCGGCTTACCTTGTTCTCCCTCAGGGCGTGGGCGCCCGTGAGTCTGGACAGTATCAGCCCGACGGCCAGAAGACTGAAGAACAGTCCGGTTCCTCCTGCCATTCCCAGCTCCTCTTTTCCATATATCGCCACGTATGTGGAGACCACTCCGTAAGAGAAAGAGAAACAGAGCATAGTCAGAGCCTCCCTCCATCCCTTGACCAGGAAAAAACGGTCGAGTGATATGACCTTCTTATCAGGTACGAAGTCCCTGTGCGGCAGTTTAAGTGTCGATTCAAGTATCAGTCCGGACAGGGAGACCACAAGGGACGTATAGAATAGTATCTGGAAATTGCCGGAGAAGGCATCCAGTACGTAAATGGCTATTATCGGGCCTATTACGGTGGCCAGATTGTTGCTCAGGCCGTAATATCCTATCCCCTCAGTCCTCCTTTCGCTAGGAAGCGCATCTATCGCCACGGTGCTCGCTGCGACAGTGGTTGCCCCGAACGGTGCTCCGTGAAGCGTTCTGAATATGGTGAACAGTGTGAGGCTCCCGGCCACCAGATACCCGGCGAAGATCGAGAAGAAAAAGAAATAGCAGATCAGAAGTACTGTCTTCCTGGGGAACCTGTCCACCACATATCCGCTGAAGGGCCTCACGATAAGCGCCATTATCGTATATCCCGCCAGACACAGCCCGATCGTCTGCTTGTTGGCGCCGAAAGTTTCGGAGAGATACAGGGGAAGGAGCGGTACAATCAAAGTGAAGGCGAAATGGATCAGGAAGTTCCCTATCCATATCTTCAGGTAATTGCTGTTCCAAAGTCTTGGCTGGTTTGCGTTCATTTTGACGTCCTCCCGGTGTGGGGCAAAGTTAAGTTAAAACTTGCACACTTCGTGTGAAACCCTGCATAAGATTTGTCATTGAAATTACTAATAGGAGATATTTGAAAATACTATAAATCGTCAATAGTATAGCTGTTTTCGTGACATACCTTTGCGATGTCAAGATTCCCGAGGGAGCCTGGCAGAAAGTAATTAACAATTAAAGACCAAAAATTATGTCAACAAGATTCTTTTTCTGTAAACGTTGCGGGAACGTTGTCGTTAAAATAGTCGACAGCGGCGTTATCCCTGTATGTTGTGGCGAAGAGATGATAGAACTTACGCCGAACATCACAGATGGTGCCGGAGAAAAGCACCTCCCGGTCATCGAACATATCGACAAGTGCAATTTCAGGGTGAAGGTCGGCTCCGAGCCGCATCCTATGACCAAGGAGCACCATATCGTGTTCATTTATGTCGAAACCGAGAACGGCGGACAACTGCGGTATCTGGATCCGGAAGGGAAGCCCGAGGCTGAATTCTGCCTGTGCAAGGACAAGCCTGTGGCCATCTATGAATACTGCAATATCCACGGACTGTGGAAGACAGACCTGAAGGATATGGACAAGGGTGGCTGCTGCTGTAAGAAGGATAAATGCTGACAATATAAAACAATCTAAACGCTATGATAACTGATACAATGAAAAAAGCCATCAACGAGCAGATAAATGCCGAGCTTTGGTCGGCATACCTCTATCTCTCGATGTCAATCGATGCCGAAGCGAAGGTGCTTCGTGGGATTTCGAACTGGTTCTATGTCCAATGGCTTGAGGAACAGGACCACGCAAGGATACTCCATAACTATCTGACCGACCAGGGAGTCAGAGTGGAACTCCTCCCGATTGAAAAGGTGCAGAAGGAATGGGACAGCCCTCTGGAGATGTTCCGCGATACGCTCAGGCACGAGAAGAAAGTGACGGATATGATTTACAACCTTGTCCGTCTGGCAATAAAGGAGCAGGACTTCGCAACGCTGAGCCGCTTGCAATGGTTTGTGGATGAACAGGTAGAAGAGGAGCGTAGTGCAGCGGACATTGCAGTGGAGTTTGATGCCGCCGGCAGGGATTACGGAGTGATCCGTGATATCGATGATAAACTTGCCGGAAGAAAATACCAAAAGCCGGATATCCTCAAATAATCCTTCTGTAAAAATGTTATCTTTGCGTCCCGAAATCGGACGCAGATGGTTAACGACCTTACAAAGGGGAACCCGGCAAAAGTAATCCTCATATATTCCTTGCCGATTATACTCGGCAATGTCTTCCAACAGGTTTATAACCTGGTAGATACGATAATAGTAGGCCGTTTCGTGAGCTTCCGCGCCCTTGCAGGGGTAGGCATCACAAACGGCCTAACTTTTTTCGTGCTGGGATTTGTTTCCGGAATCACCAGCGGTCTGGGCATAAGGACCGCCCAGTTGTACGGAGCAGGGGACATATTGAGGATGAAGCGTTCGGTCGGTACCAGCATCATCATAAGCGTGTTCCTTGCGGCGATATTGACGGTTGCCGCCGTCCTGTTGGCCGAACCGATGCTTCACCTGATTGGAACCGGGGAGGAAATATTCGAATACTCGCGGGACTATCTGGTCATAATCTTCTCCGGCATTGCCGCCCAGACGGCTTACAATCTGATTTCCTGTATCCTCAGGGCGCTTGGCGACAGCCGGACCCCGTTGTACTTCCTGATATTCTCGTCGCTTCTGAACGTGGCTCTGGACTTGCTCTTCATCACAAAATTCGATATGGGAGTCAGGGGCGCCGCGTATGCGACCGTCATTTCGCAGGGTCTGTCCGCCATCCTCTGCTTCATCTATGCCTTCAGACACTATCTGGAACTGAAGCTTTCCCCGCGCGATTTCAAGACAAGCTGGTCCTTCGTATGGGAACATCTCAGCATCGGTATCCCGATGGCTCTGCAGTTCAGCATCACAGCGGTCGGAATCATTATGCTTCAGGCTGCACTCAATACCTTCCCGGCCACCTATATAGCCGGTTTCTCCGCCGCCAACAAAGTGCAGAACGTCGGCGCGTTGGTGGCCATCTCGTTCGGTGTGGCCATTGCCAACTATGTCGGACAGAATTACGGTGCCGGGGATATTGTCCGTGTGCGGAAAGGCGTGAACGCCACACTTGTGATGACACTCTCGGTATGTGTGCTTGCGAGTGCCGTAATGGCGGTTTTCGCTACACCTCTGACCTCACTCTTCCTTGACGCGAATGCTTCCGGGGATTCGTCTGAGATTTATTATGCCGCCCGCAGCTACCTGTACAGAAGCGCCGAATTCTTCCCGTTCCTGTATGTCCTTTTCGTCTATAGGAATGCCCTGCAAGGCGTTGGCAAGACTTTCTGGCCCCTTATGGCCGGAGTCCTCGAACTGCTCATCAGGTCAGTGGCCTCTTTCATACTGCCCCAAAGGATGGGATATCCGGGTGTGACGCTGGTGGACGTGCTTGCCTGGGTGGGCGCCTGCACGCTGCTCGCAATATCCTACTATATACAGATGCCGAAGGCTTCCCGGAAATAGATCCATTTTGTATATTTGTGAAAACAAACATTCAAGATGGAGAATCGGAAATACACGGAAAAGTTGGCAAAATACATCATCGTACTGATTACGCTGACAATCGTAGCTGCGGTGTGCTGGTACCTTCGGTCAGTAATAGGGTACATCATCCTGGCCGCATTGGCGGCACTACTTGCAAACCCTGTCTGCAACCTGATATGCCGCGTCCGTATCAAAGGATACGGAATCCCCAGATGGGTGGGCGCGATTCTGTCCATACTGGTTGTATTCAGTGTCATCATCGGTGTGATCACAACGGTGGTACCGCTTGTAAGGGATGTGATACAGGATATTTCCGCTGCCAACATAAACAATATGGCCCAGGCCATTTCGGTGCCTCTTGCCGATTTCAACAGCTGGGTTTCATCGACGTTTCCAAAGGCCGGTCCGGATTTCAGGATAGAATCGGTCGCCGTCGAACAGATTCAGGACCTTTTTGACATCAATACCGTGTCATCCGTGGTGGGCTCCGTCACGTCGTTCATCGCAAAGTTCGGAATAGCGTTGTTCGCCATCATTTTCATATCCTTCTTCTTCATCAAGGACCCCGGTTGGGTGGCTTCCCTTGTGGTTGCAATGGTGCCTGACAGATATGACGCCAAGGTACGGGATGCTCTGAGTGAAAGCGGTACGCTCGTCTCCAGATATTTCGTTGGACTTTTCATAGAGGTGCTGGGTGTGTCTCTGGTCAATTTCCTGGGACTTCTGCTGGTAGCCCGGATGGGATTCAAGTATTCCATCGGAATAGCCTTTATGACAGGAATACTCAATATCATTCCTTATATCGGGCCTCTCTTCGGGGGAGTGCTTGGTGTTGGCCTGTCCCTTGTCATCAGGTATGTCTGCACGACGTCGTACGGCCTTGCCGTGGGATTCCTGCCATTCGTGCTGATACTTGTAGGAATATTCGTGTTCACGCAGCTAGTGGACAATTACCTGTACCAACCGCTCATATATTCCAACAGCGTCAAGGTGCATCCGTTGGAGATCTTCATAGTATTCCTGATTGCAGGGCAGATAGGCGGAATGGCCGGTATGTTTGCTGCTATTCCTGCATATACGGTGGTCAGAGTCGTCGCAAAGCAGTTCCTCGGGAATGTCAAATTTGTCAGGGAACTGACTTCAGATACAGAAGATGCGGATAAGAAAAGCTGAGAGCCGTTCTAGAAAATTCCTTCAAAAAATCTTTGCAGAGAATAAAAATCTTCATATATTTGCATCCGCTTCTGACGAAGCAACCAGCATTGGTGCGGTAGTTCAGCTGGTTAGAATGCCGGCCTGTCACGCCGGAGGTCGAGGGTTCGAGTCCCTTCCGCACCGCCACAAAATGCCTCTCACACACGTGAGGGGCATTTTTAGTAAAATTCTTTCGCCAAAATGTACTGAAAATGTACTATTTCTTGGGCTAATAATTTGGTAGGATGAAATCCTTGTAACGG